>NZ_JBEXLM010000022.1:0-129411 GCF_040609975.1 Micromonospora sp. NPDC004551
CGCAACCGGACCGGCGCCGACACCCGACGGCCCGGCCAGCCCGGCCCCCGCGCCCGCAACCGGACCGGCGCCGACACCCGACGGCCCGGCCAGCCCGGCCCCCGCGCCCGCAACCGGACCGGCGCCGACACCCGACGGCCCGGCCAGCCGAGCCCCCGCGCCAACCGACCGGAGCCGGTTGCGCAGGGCGACCACCACCACGAGGTCGCCCAGCGCCAGCGCGGTCAGGACCAGCGCCCAGCCCGCGGCGGACGGCTCGGCGGCCGCCGCGGCCAGGGGCAGCACCGGCTGTGCGGTCAGCAGTGCCGCGAACCAGGGCACGGTCAACCGGCTCAGGCGCGCGTACCCGGCCGCGACCGCCGCGCCGACCCCCCCGACCAGCGCGGCGTACCGGCTGCCCGGCCAGCCGGCCACCCCGAACAGGTCCACCGACCAGGCGGCATACCCGTCGAGGAGCACCAGGAGCAGGCCCACGGCGGCGACGGTCTCGGCGGTGCCGCGCAGCCCGCGCGCCCGGGCCACCAGCGGCGCGGCGAGCGCCAGGGCGGTGACGGCGAGCAGGATCAGCGCCCGCCCGGCCACGCCGAACGCGGCCCAGGCGACCGCCGTGAAGACCACCGCCGCGGTGCCGAGCAGCAGTCCACCGAGGACGAACAGCAGGCTCTGCACGGCCCGGGTGGAGGTCTCGGCACCGCCGGGGCGGACCGGGACGGCGGCCGGCTGCGGGCGCACCGGCGGCGCGGGCGCGACCGGGCGCGACATCGGTGCGACCGGGCGCGGCGCCGGGATCTCCAGCCGGATCCGGGCGGCCAGCTCGGCCCGCCGCTGCCGGGCCGTGGACAGCCGGTCGGCCAGCTCCTGGTACGCGACCCGGGCCGCCTCGACCCGCGGGGTCAGCCCGGCGATCTCCCGGTCCAGCCGGACCACCTCGGCGGCCGGCGGGTACGGCGGGCGGCCGCACCCGGGACAGCCGGAGGCGAGATCGGCGGGGGCGCCGCAGCCGGGGCAGGGGTAGCCGGTGTTCTCCACCCCGCCAGCATCGGGGGCGGCGGGGCGGGCGGACAGAGTAGGCGTACCTAGGGTCGGGTGTGGTCGTGCACCCAGGCCGCGTAGCCGGGGTTGCCGCTCTCCACTCGGGTGACCAGGACCTCCGGCACCTCGTACGGATGGTTGGCGCGGATCTGGTCGACCAGCGCGTCCACCCGGTCCGGCGCGGTCTTGAACTGAACCGACCACTCGGCGGTGGTCTGGATCGCCGACTGCCACCAGTAGGTGCTGTCCACCTGCCCGCCGACCTGGGCGCACGCCGCCAGCCGGCCGGCGACGGCCGCGGCCGCCAGCACGTCCGCGACGGAGCGGGCGTCCACCACCGTCGTCACCACGCAGATCTGCTCCACCAGCGCACCCTACGTGGCGTTGCCGGCGGTCCGCTGCACGCGCACCGATCCGGTCTCAGCCGGCGGTCGCCCCGTCCCGGTTCGCGGCGATCCACCGGTCGATCCGGGCCCACCAGTCGAACAGCCAGTCGATGCGCTCCTGGCGGCCGACCGGCACCTCCTCGGGCGGCACCGACCAGAACCGCATCACGATCCGCTTGTCCATGGGCAGCTCGCGCCACACGTCAGCGACGGTGAGCATCTGGTCCAGCCCGGTGTGCGCCACGAAGATCACCCCGGCGTCCGGGGCGGCGTCGAGGGCGGCGAGCAGCCCGCCCGGCTGCGGGGCGAGCACGTGTTCCATCCGCTCGGCACGCCGCGCCATCCGCTCCAGACCGAGGGAGCGCAGCCGGGCGATGGCCCGCAGCCGGCGCTTCGGCGTGAAGTTGCCGCCCTCCGGGAAGATCACGAACGCGTCGTCGTCGTCCAGGCCGTCGGCGAGGTGGCCGATCTGCCGGATCACCGACTCCCGCCCGTCCGGCCCCGGCGCGATGAACCGGTTGGGAAGCCGGTTGAGCAGGACGTCGATCGCCGGATCCCACTGGAGGGTCTCCTTGAGCACGATCCGGGGCTCCCGGTGGAACCAGTTGACCAGGGCGTGGATCAGGATGAACGAGTCGCCCGGCCCGGCGTGCCGGCAGAGCACCAGCTCGGGGCGGCCGGGCAGGGCGGTGTCCGGGTCGGTGCCGACCACGTCGATACGCAGCCGCAGGGCCCAGCGGGCCTGCCAGAACAGGACCCGCAGAAAGTGACCCGCGAGCACGTAGTGGGCCCGCTGGAAGGCCGGCGACCGCTTGCGTGCGCCGAAGCCCGAGGCCAGCCAGAGCACGAAGAGGGCGAGCAGCGCGGCCGCGTCCCAGACCAGGTAGACCGTGCCGATCCAGAGCAGCCGCAGCGGGCGCAGCCGCCCCGGCACCAGCGGTGACGCGGCCAGGGCCAGCAGCGCCCAGGCCGGCAGGGTGGTCACCACGGTGACGGCGAGCAGCACCACGCCGGGCGCGAGCAGCAGCCGGCGTACCCACCGGGGTGGCAGCGGCATCAGCGTTCCAGCGCGGTGTCCAGGTAGCGGCGGGAGGCCGTGTACGCCCGGCTGATCCGCCGCCCCACCGCCGCCATGTCCCGGTAGGCCCAGGGGCTGTCGTCGCGCGGCTCCAGGCCGCCGGTCGGCAGCACGTGCACCTCCACGCCCTCCGGCAGCGCCGCCATCTCGCGGGCGAACCGGTGCCGGCGGGCGATCTCGAACGCCACCTGGGCGATCTCCCAGGGCCGGCGGGGCGGGGTCAGCTCGCGCTCGATCCGGCCCACCTGGAGCACGAAGATCTGCGTCGCGCCGGCCGCGACCGCCTCGCCGACGGGGATCGAGTTGACCACCCCGCCGTCGATGTAGTGCTGGCCGTCGATCTGGGTCGGCGGCAGCAGCCCGGGCACCGAGGCGGAGGCGAGGACCGCGGGCACCACGGGTCCGCTGTGGAACCAGTACTCGGCGGCGCGTTCGATGTTGGCCGCACAGCAGCGGAACGGCACCTTCAGATCGGCGAAGGTGGTGTCCTCACCCAGTTCGCTCTCCAGCAGCCGCCGCAGCGGACGGGGCGAGTGCAGGTGGGTGCGCGCCGCGAAGCGGCGCAGCTGCCGGGCGACCGAGTCGCCGTACACCTCGCTCGCCTCGGGCGAGGCCCAGAGCCGGACCAGCCGGTCGGTCACCGCCTCGCTGGGGTCGGCGGCGACCAGGGCGCCGTTGACCGCGCCGATCGAGGTGCCGAGGACCATGTCGGGCCGGATCCGGGCGCGGAACAGGGCGCGGAGCATGCCCACCTCGACGGCGCCGAGCACTCCCCCGCCGCCGAGCACGAACGCCACCGGACCACCTGCCATGCCGTTCATCCTGGCACGCGCCGCACAGTCCGCCCCGCCGAGCCGGTCCCCGGCACGCACCCCGTCACCGGGCGCGACGGGTACGGTGCGGGACGCGACCGGGGAACGGACAGCCGTTGACAGGCCGGACACATTCCCGCAACCTGATAGCGCTCCCAAGCCCAGGCAGGTGCGAAGTGAAGGCGACGCTGCACGCCGGCCGGCTGCTGGCCCGCAGGTACCGGCTCGTCGACCAGATCGGGGCCGGCGGCATGTCGGTGATCTGGCGCGCCCGCGACGAGGTGCTCGACCGGGTGGTGGCGGTGAAGGTGCTCGCCCCCTCGCTCGCCGCCGACGCCCGCTTCCGGGACATGGTGCGCGAGGAGGCCCGCTCGGCCGCCCAGCTCGTCCACCCGCACGTCACCGCCGTGCACGACTACGGCGAGACGGTCGCGCCGGACGGCTCGATCACCTCGTTCGTGGTGATGGAGCTGCTCACCGGCGAGGAGCTGGAACACCGGCTCACCGAGGGTCCGCTGCCCTGGCCGGCGGCCGTGGAGACCGGCGCGCAGGTGGCCGAGGCGGTGGCCGCCGCGCACCGGCTGGGCATCGTGCACCGGGACATCACCCCGTCGAACGTGATGATGACCCGGGTCGGCGCGAAGGTGCTCGACTTCGGCATCGCCACCCGGGTCGGCGCGCCCGACGAGGACGAGGACGGCGGCACGTTCGGCACTCCCGCGTACGTGGCGCCGGAGCGGCTGGACGGGGCCCCGGCGCAGCCCGCCACCGACGTCTACTCGCTGGGCGTGCTGCTGTTCGAGACGCTGACCGGGCAGCCGCCGTACCCGGCGGACACCTGGGAGGAGCTCAGCGCCGCGCTGGCCGAGGACGGTGCACCCACTCTGGACGGCGTATCCGGGCTGCCCGCGCCGGTCGCGGAGATCTGCCTGCGCTGTCTGGCCCGCGACCCGCGGCGGCGGCCCACCGCGCACCAGGTGGCGGCCGTGCTCCGCGACCAGTTGCTGCCCGCCGACCCGCAGGCGGCCACCATGCTGGCCCCGACCGTGACCCTGCCGGCGCTGCCCGCCCCGGCGCGACCGCCGGACGGCCCCGCGGCTCCCGCGCCGGCCGGCGCGTCCCGGCGCCGCCGGGCGCTGCCCCTGGTGGCGGCCGGCGTGGTGGTGGTCGCCGGCGCCGCGCTGCTGGTGCCCGCCCTCGTGCCGGACGGCACGGCGCCGCCCCGGGTGTCGCCGACCACCGGACCCGTGGTGGTCCCGTCCACCGCGCCCACCCCCGGCACGACGGCCGCCGCCACTCCCGGCCCGACCCGCCGCCCGCCCGGAACCGGCGGCGCGCCGACCCCGCCGGCCGGCGGGGACCTGGTGGAGGCGGCCCAGCGGATGGAGGGGCTCATCGAGGCCGGGCTGGCGGCCGGCCAGATCCGCACCGACGTCGGCGTGGACCTGCGCAACCTGTTGCGCAACGCCACGGCCGCGACCGGCGACGGCGCCCAGACCGACGCCGTGGACCGGCTCCGCGGGAAGATCGCCGACCGCCGGCGCGAGGGCAGCATCAGCCCCGGGTACGCCCGTCAGCTCGACGCCGCCGCCGCGGAACTCGCGACGGTTCGCACCTGAGGCGTCAACCGGCGGTGACCGGCGCCGCCTCGGGCCGGCCGATGGATCCGGCCCGGTCGGCCAGGAAGCTCCGGTAGACCCCCTCGTACCCGGCGGCCATCCGCTCGACCGAGAAGTGCTGCGCGACGTGCATGATGCAGTCGGCCGGGTTCAGGCGGGACACGTCGCGCAGGGCGGCCGGCAGTTCCTCCGCGCGGTCGCGGATCAGCCCGGTCACCCCGTCCCGGACCAGCTCCGGCACAGCGCCCCGGCGCAGCGCCACCACGGGCGTGCCGGTCGCCATCGCCTCCACCATCACCATGCCGAACGGCTCCGCCCACTGGATCGGCATGATGAGGCAGCGGGCGTCGTACAGCAGCCGCTGGGTGGCCTCCCGGTCGGCGTTGAGCACCACGGTGACGTCCTCGCCCAGCAGCGGCTCGACGACCTGCTCGAAGTAGCGCCGCTCGGCCGGCTCGTTGCACTTGCCGGCCATGGTCAGCGGCAGGCCGGCCTCGCGGCAGGCGCGGATCGCCACGTCGGGGCCCTTGTCCGGGCTGAACCGGGCCAGCCACAGCACCGGGCCACGGCCAGGGCTGCGTTTGCGCGGCACCTCCCGCAGCGCCATGGCGTTGTGCACCGTACCCACCCAGGGCAGCTCCGGGTTGGCGCGGCGCTGGGCGTGCGAGATCGCGACCAGGCCCACGCCCTCGTCGGTGTTGCTCAGCACCGTGCCGTACTCGCCCACCGGATTGCCGTGCACCGTGGCCACGGTGGGCACCCGGCGGCGGCCGGCGAGCAACGGGCCGATGGTGCTGTGGTCGTGCACCAGGTCGAAGTCGGCCGGGTCGACCAGCCGGTTCACGTGTGCCAGGTGGGCGAGCTCGGGCAGTGACTCGCCGAGCCGGTCGTACTGGAGGTCGGCGCAGGTGGAGACGAAGTCCCCCGCGGTGCCGTTCTCCCGGCCCGCACCGAACAGGGTCACCGCGTGCCCGCGGTCGACCAGGGCGTCGACCAGCCCGGCGACCAGGTGCTCCAGGCCGCCGTAGCCGGCCGGCGGCACGGACAACCAGGGCGGCACCACCATGGCGATCCGCAGGTGCCCGGACCGCGCGCGGTCCGGCGGCGGCTGGTTCACGGCCACGAGTCCTCCCCGATGGGTGCCCCGGCGTACGTGACCGGCGGCGGTTTCCCGGCGCTCCGAGCGGTAAACGGCGGCTCAGCCGGCCACCACGATCCGGTCGTGCACCTCCCGCACGCCCGGCGTGGCCCAGGCCGCGCGTTCCGCCTCCTCCCGCTGCCACCACGAGCGGACCACCCCGTCGAGCACCACCGTGTCCCCGCTGACCGCCACCTCGATGCGCTCGGTGCCGGTCCGCCGGAACAGCACGCGTTGCAGGTCGCGGCGGTTCTGCTCATCGCTGGGCGGGATGGGCGGGTGCACCTCGACCAGGTTGGTCACCCCGCGTACGCCCCGCAGCCGGCGCAGCTCCCGCTCGGCGGTGCGGCGCTGGAAGCCGTACTCCACCTCGCCGCGGAGCATGACCCAGCCGTCGGCGACGGTCACGTCCAGCCGCTCGGCGGGCACGAAGCTGTCCCACTCCAGCGCCCGGCTGGCCGCGATGGCGATGTCGGCGTCGGTGCGCACCTCGGCGGCCGGCAGCTCCACCTCCAGGTCGCTGGCGACCGCGCGGACGCCCCGTACGCGGTGCGCGCAGCGCTCGGCGGCCCAGCGCCGGGCGTAGCTGTCCACCTGGCCGGTCAGCGTGACCACGCCGTCGGCGACGGTCACCGCGATCTCGGTCGGCCGGGTCTGCGCGTCCCAGTCGAGCTCGGCGAGCACGTCCCGCTGGATGTCCTGGTCGGTACGGACGGCGGAGGTGGTCGTCATGCCCCGAGGGTGCCGCCGGAGGGGGTGAGCCCGGCTCACCCGGACCGGGTGAGAACGCGAAAAGGGGCGGCGGGCGACGGAACCAACCCCCTTGGCTCCGTCACCCGCCGCCCGTGGAGGAGGCAGGTCTGGTGTTAGGACGTCTCGGCGAGCGTCACGGTTGCCGTCTCGGTCGAACCGTTCCGCTTGAACTGGACCTCGACCCGGTCACCGACCTTGCCGGCCTGCACGGCGCCGACCAGGTCGTTGGAGTCGTTGATCACCTTGTCGCCGAACTTGGTGATGACGTCGCCCCGCTGGAGCCCGGCCTTCTCGGCGGCGCTGCCCGCGACCACGTCGGAGACCAGCGCGCCGCCGTCCTCCGCGCCGGCCACGCTGACCCCGAGGGACGGGTGGCTGACCTTCTCGCCGCGCTGGAGCTTCTCGGCGACGTCCTTGGCCTTGTTGCTCGGGATGGCGAAGCCGACCCCGATGTTGCCGTTGCTGCCCTGTCCGGCGGTGGCGATGGCGGTGTTGATGCCGATCACCTCGCCCCGGGTGTTGACCAGCGCGCCGCCGGAGTTGCCCGGGTTGATCGGGGCGTCGGTCTGGAGCAGGCCGGAGATCGAGCTGGCACCCTGCTGCGGGTTCTGCTGCTGGCCGCCCTCGCCGGCCTGGATCGTGCGGTCGCGGGCGCTCAGGATGCCGGCGGTCACCGAGCCCTGGAGACCGAGCGGGCTGCCCAGGGCGAGCACCTGGTCGCCGACCTGCATGGCGTCGCTGTCGCCGAACTTGGCCGCCTTGAGGTCGCTCACCCCGCTGGCCTTGACCACGCCCAGGTCGGTCTTCGGGTCGGTGCCGACGATCTTCGCCTGGGCGGTCTTGCCGTCGGCGAAGACGACCTTCACCGTGTCGCCGCTGGCGGACGCGACCACGTGGTTGTTGGTCAGCACGTACCCGTCGGCGCTGAGGATCACCCCGGAGCCCTCACCGCTGTCCGTCATGATCGTGACGATGCTGTCCTGGACGGCGGCCGCGATCTTCGGCAGGTCGGCGCTGTTGAGCACGGGAGCCGCCGAGTAGGTGCGCGTCACGGTCCCGTCGCCGTCGAGGGCGAGCGCGAGCGCGCCGCCGGCCACGCCGGAGCCGAGCATCAGCGCCAGCGCGAGCGCCCCGGCGCCGATGAACTTGCCGGCCCGGCTCGGCCGCGCCGGCTGCTGCGGGCCCCACGGGGGGACCGGCTGCCCGGCCTGGTGCTGCGGGTACGGCTGCTGCCCGGCCTGGTGCTGCGGGTACGGCTGCTGCCCAGCCTGGTGCTGCTGGTGCGCCTGGTACGGCGGGACCGGCCCGGCGGCCTGCGGCGCGTAGCCGGTGCCACCCTGGTGCGCCCAGCCGCCCTGGTGCTGCTGTCCCCCGTACCAGGGGTGCGGCTGCTGCGGCTGCCCCGAGACCGGGTACGGCGTGGTGGGCGGCGCGTACGGGCTGCTGGGCGCGCTCGTCTCGGTGTGCGCGCCCGGGACGGCGGTTCCGGCGGCCGGGGAGTCGGCCGGAACCGGCGCGGCGGCCGGGGGGACGGTGGGGTCCGACTGCCCGCTCTCGGCGCGGGGCAGCTCGGCGGTCGGGTGCGACGGCTCGGCGTCGGCGGGGGCCGGCGACCGCTGCGGATCGGTGTCGTGGTCGGTCATGACTACACCTTCTCCCCTGGCACTGCGACCAGCCTGGAACCACCCTGAATGTTTTCTGAAAGTCACTCGCCGGGCTCGGGCGCCTCGGGCAGCAGCGGCAGTTTCACCCGGAAGGTGGCCCCGCCGCCGGGCGTCTCGGCGACCTCGACGGTGCCGTGGTGCGCGGCCACCAGCGCGGCGACGATGGCCAGCCCGAGCCCGGTGCTGGTCGGCCCGCCCGCCCGCCGGGTACGCGCCGCGTCCACCCGGTAGAACCGCTCGAAGACCCGCTCGGCCTGCTCCGGCGTGAGACCGGGACCGGTGTCCGCCACCTCGACCACGGCCAGGTTGCCCGGCTCCGCCCGCAGCCGCAGGGTCACCGCGGCGTCCGGCGGGGTGTGGGTGAGCGCGTTGGTCATCAGGTTGCCGATGACCTGGCGCAGCCGGGCGTCGTCGCCGAGCACCACGAGCGGGCCGGCGCCCGGCTCGATCTCCAGCGTGATGGCGCGGTCCGGCTCCACGGCCCGGGCCGCCTGGACCGCGTCCGAGGCGAGCACGGGCAGCTCGACCGGGGCCAGCGCGATCGGGCGCTCCCGGTCCATCCGGGCCAGCAGGAGCAGGTCCTCGACGAGCAGCCCCATCCGGGACGCCTCGTCCTCGATCCGGCGCAGCAGGCCGGCGGTCTGCTCCGGCTGCCGGGCCGCGCCCTGCCGGTACAGCTCGGCGAAGCCCCGGATGGTGGTCAGCGGGGTACGCAGCTCGTGCGAGGCGTCCGCGATGAACTGCCGCATCCGCTCCTCGGAGCGGCGGGCCCGCGCCTCGGACGCCTGCGCCGCGGCGGCGGCGTCCCGGGCGCTCACCTCGGC
The DNA here is from genome assembly GCF_040609975.1 of Micromonospora sp. NPDC004551. Taxonomy (NCBI): domain Bacteria; kingdom Bacillati; phylum Actinomycetota; class Actinomycetes; order Micromonosporales; family Micromonosporaceae; genus Micromonospora; species Micromonospora sp. NPDC004551. The sequence goes on from NZ_JBEXLM010000022.1 coordinate 9,307, forward strand.
GCTGCGCGCCGCGGCCTCGGAGGCGGCCCGCGCGGTGAACGCCGCCTCGATCTGGGCGAGCATGGCGTTCAGCGCCCGGGAGAGCCGGCCGAGCTCAGAGGTCGGGCAGGCCCGGCCCTCCTCGGGGTCGGGCACCCGCCGGGTGAGGTCGCCGCCGGCGATGGCCGCCGCGGTCCGCTCGATCTCCACGAGGGGCTTGAGACTGGTACGCACGATGCCCGCACCGACCGAGGCCAGGATGATCAGCACCGCCCCACCCACCAGCAGGTCGATCCAGACGAGCTGCCGGACGGACTGGTCAACGGCGGTGAGGTGCTGCCCGAAGGCGATGACCCGGCCGTCGGGTAGGTCCGTGTACAGCATCCGCCACCGGGTGCGACCGTCCAGCGAGCGGACGGTGAACGGCTCGCCCACCTGTTCCCGGTATCCGGCGAAGTCGGCCGGGAACGGCGGCAGCTCCTCGTCGCGGAGGCCGGCGTAGCGGGTGGGTGGGTCCACCGCCTGGCCCGGTGCCGCCTGGGCGGCCACGTAGTCCGACGGAATGTTGATCTTGACTGGATTCCCCGCGGCCTGGTCCAGCGACCGGGCCACGTTGGTGGCGCCGCCGCGGAGCTGGTCGTCGACCTGGCCGATGAGGTAGTCGCGGAGCAGGAAGGCGGTGAGCCCGCTGATCACCACGAGGGCCGCCGCCACCAGCGCCAGCACGGAGGTGACCAGCTTCACCCGCAGCGGGACGCTGCGCAGCCAGCCCTTCGCGTCGTGGACGGCGTTCACGCCGCCGGCTTGCGCAGCACGTACCCGACCCCGCGCAGGGTGTGGATCAGCCGGGGCTGGGTGTTGTCGACCTTGCGCCGCAGGTAGGAGATGTAGGACTCGACGATGTTGTCGTCGCCGCGGAAGTCGTAGTTCCAGACGTGGTCGAGGATCTGCGCCTTGGAGAGCACCCGGTTGGCGTTGAGCATGAGGTAGCGGAGCAGCTTGAACTCGGTCGGCGAGAGCTGCACCCGCTGGCCGGCCCGGTGCACCTCGTGGGTCTCCTCGTCCAGCTCCAGGTCGGCGAAGGTGAGCCGCGAGGGCGCGTGCTCGCCGGTGGCGGTGCGCCGCAGCACGGCCCGGATCCGGGCGGTCAGCTCCTCCAGGCTGAACGGCTTGGTGACGTAGTCGTCGCCGCCCAGGGTCAGCCCGCGGATCTTGTCGTCGGTGGCGTCCCGGGCGGTCAGGAAGACCACCGGGGTGCGCGTGCCGCCCTCGCGGAGCATCCGGATGACCTCGAAGCCGTCCAGGTCCGGCAGCATCACGTCGAGCACGACCAGGTCCGGCCGGTGGTCCTTGGCGGCGTTGAGCGCCGCGCTGCCGCTGGTCGCGGTGGCGACGTCGAAGCCGGCGAAGCGCAGGCTCGCGGAGAGCAGTTCGAGGATGTTGGGATCGTCCTCGACGACGAGCAGTCGGGCCTCGGTCTGGGTAGCCACCATGGCACCCATCATCCGCGCTCCGGCTGCGCCCGCGCTGGGTGGATCCTGGAAACAACCTGTGAGCCGCCGGGGGTGTCTCCCCCCGTGGGAGACACCCCCGTCAGCGGCCTAGCGGAGCAGCCGGCGCAGCCCGTCCAGGGCACCGTCGAGCAGCCGGATGGCCGTACGGAGCTGGCTGTCGGTGAGCCGGCCGGCCCGTACCAGCGCGCCGACCTCGACGGTGAACGCGGCCAGCCGCTGGTCGAACTCGGCGAGCACGGGCGACTCGCCGGCCGGGCCGGGGACCCCGTTGCTCGGCGGGCGGGTGGTCGGCGGCGGGGGCGCCCAGCGGGCCTGCCGGGTCTGCCGGGCCGCCTCGCGCAGCTCCCGCTTGAGGTCGCGCACCGAGCCGCGTACCTCGGTGCGGATCTCGCCGGCCAGCGAGGAGAGGTCCTCGACGGAGGCCGTGATGTCCGATTCGAGGGTGGCCAGCTCGTCGGCCCGTTGCCGCAGCTCGGCCCGGCCCGCGTCGGTGATCTCGTAGACCTTGCGGCCGCCGGCGGCGGTGTGGCTGACCAGCCCCTCCACCTCCAGCCGTTGGAGCCGGGGGTAGATGGTGCCGGCGCTGGGCGCGTAGAGGCCGAGGAACCGGTCCTCGAGCAGGCGGATCAGCTCGTAACCGTGCTTCGGGCCGTCGTCGAGCAGCTTGAGCAGGTAGAGCCGGAGCCGCCCGTGACTGAACACGGCGGTCACGGCAGCTCCTCCACGTCGTCGGCGCCCTCGACGGGACGGGCGAGCAGCGCGATGCTGCCGGATGTCGCGGACGCCCAGAGCTTACCGGCGCCCCCACCGAGCACTCCGTGGCTGTCCTTCACCGCGCCGAACCCGTGCTGGCCGCCGCAGACCTGCGGGAAGCCGCTGGTGATCCGGCCGGAGGTGGTGTGCAGGTGAACGGTGAGGTCGCTGTCCTCGCGGACCCGGACGGTGATGCTGCCGGAGATGGCGCTGAGCCGGATCTCGCTGCCCCGCGGGTTGTCCAGGTCGCAGGTGATCGACCCCGAGACGGCGTGGGCACGCACCCGTTCGGGCGCGCTGTCGGCGAGGATCAGCTCGCCGGAGACCGTCTCCAGGTTGAGGTCGCCGCCGACGCCGAGCGCCTCGACCGGGCCGGAGGTGACCTTCGCGGACGTGCGACCCCGCAGCCCCATGAGGGTTACCTGGCCGGAGGTGACGTCGACCCGGGTGTCCCGGCGCAGGCCGGAGGCGACCAGCGAACCGTCCACCAGGTGCAGGTCGGCCAGCACGTGGGCGGGGACGGCGATGGAGACCTCGGCCCGGAACCGCCGGCCGAGCTGGCCGAGCCACCAGAGCACCCCGGGCCAGCGGGGCATCCGCTCGTGGGCGACGGTGAGCCGGCCGTCGCGCAGCTCGACGAGGACGGGCCGGCGGCTGATCCGGGTGACGTCCACCCGGGTCGGGCCGTCGGTGGCGACCACGTTGAGTCGGCCGCTGACGAGGCGGACGTCCAGCTGAGTGACCGGCTCGTCCAGGGTGAGCCGTTGCGGGTTGTCGACCGTCCAGCTGGTCATGGCGTCCTCCCCTCGGTGACGCGCCGATCGGTGGCGCGTCGAGTGATGAGAGGAGCATAACGCGATACATCGCGACTGAACAAGACTGTCGCGACTGTGTCGCGTTTGCGTCAGGCCGCCAGGTCCAGCCCCACCTCCGCGCCGGCCGGGACCGGCGCCACCGGCCGGACGAGCCGCACGCCGACCACGGCACGCCGGACGGGCGCGCGGACCGGGGCCGGGTGGACGGCCGACTCGGCCGCCCGGGCCAGCACCCGCCGGTCCGCACCGGCGGCCGGGTGCAGCGCGGCGGCCACCGTCACGGCCACGGTCAGGTCCCGGGCGCCCAGCACTCGCCGGACCGACTCCCAGAGCGTCTCGTCGCCGAGGAAGGCGGGCAGGGTGCTCGCGTCGCCGGCGTACCGGTAGGCGAGCCGGAACGGGACGACCGGCGCGCCGGCGTCCACCGCGGCCTGGAACACGGCCGGCCGGAACCCGCGACCGGGCCGGCAGCCGGCGGCCGCGCCGCACCAGGTCGTGCCCTCGGGGAACACCGCAACGGAATGCCCCGCGCGCAGCGCGCCGGCCACCCGGCCGACGGTTGCCGGCAGGTCACGCGGCCGGGAGCGGTCGACGAAGACCGTGCCGGCCGCGGCGGCCAGCGGGCCCAGCACCGGCCAGTCGCGGACCTCGCGCTTCGCCAGCATCCGGGCCGGGGACACCGCGAGCACCGCGAGGATGTCCAGCCAGGACACGTGATTGGCGACCAGCAGCGCCCGCGCGCGGGGCAGCCGGCCCCGGACCACCAGCCGCACGCCGAGGGCCCGCAGCGTCCCCCGGGCCCAGCCGCGCAGCGCGGCCCGCCGGTCGCGGGCCGGCAGCAGCGGCAGCAGCGCGGCCAGGCCGACCCCGGCCAGCAGCATCCCGACCACGCCGAGCAGCCGCCCCACCCGGCGCGGCAGCGACACGTCCGGCGCGGTGGCCACCGGCAGGCAGACCGGCCCGCAGCCCGAGGCGGGGCGCCAGAGATCGTCGCCGGTCACGACGCCTCGCCCAGGAAGTGCCGCAGGTAGCGGGGGTTCATCCGGTCCAGCGAGAACAGCACGTAGAAGTCGGCGCAGGCGAAGTCCGGGTCGTACGCCGGCTCACCGCAGACCCAGGCGCCGAGCCGCAGGTAGCCGCGGAGCAGCGGCGGGACCAGGGCGCGCCGCCCGGCGGGCGACAACTCCGACTCCGCGGCGGCCGGCGCCTCGGCGAACCAGGGGCGGCGGGGCGTCACGCGCAGCGGCGGCGGGGCCAGGTGCCGGGCGGTGACCTGGGACCAGACCTCGGCGGCCGCGATTCCGCCGTCGGCCACCGGCACCGAGGCGCAGCCGCCCAGCCACCGGGAGCCGCGCAGGTGCAGGTAGCGGGTGATCCCGGCCCACATCAGGTTGATCACGGCGCCGGAGCGGTGGTCCGGGTGCACGCAGGACCGGCCCGCCTCGACCAGGCTGTCGCGGAGCGGGGCCAGCGCGGTCAGGTCGAACTCACCGTCGGCGTACCGGCGGTCGGTGCGTCCGGGCGGCAGCAGCCGGTAGGTGCCGACCACCTCGTCGGTGCCCTCGCGCAGCACGACCAGGTGGTCGCAGTGGGCGTCGAACTCGTCGGCGTCGAGCCCCGCGGCCCCCGGGTGCAGGGTGGCGCCGAGTTCGCTGGCGAACACCTCGTGACGCAGGCGTTGCGCGGCCGCGACCAGGGTCGGGTCGTCGGCGATCAGCAGGGTGTATCCGCTGGTCGTGAGGGGTGCGCCAGCGGCGTGCAGAACGGCCATGGGTATCTGTGTAGGGGGCCTGGGTGCCGACCCTGGGGATGAAAGATGTCAATCCGGTGAACGCCGGTCGGCACTCCGGCACACCCCCTCACCTGCGGCGGGCCGGCGCCGCCGTGCGAGGCTGCCGGGGCGGACCCGGCGACGAGGCCGGCGTCGGACCCCCGGAGGTGCCAGGTGATCATCGAGTCCCGTTTCCACGGACCGGACGGCTCGGGCAACGGCGGCTGGAGCGCCGGGATCTTCGCCGCCGCGGTGGACGACCGGGGCCCGGTCGAGGTCACCCTGCGCAGGCCGCCTCCGCTGGAGACCCCGCTGACGGTGGTCGACGGCGAGGTCCGCGACCCGGACGGCCAGGTGATCGCCCAGGTACGCCGGGTCGAGCCGGTCCGCGCCGTGGTCCCGCCGGTGGACCGGCCCACGGCCGAGGCGGCCGCGAAGGCGTACCCGGGTCTCGTGGACCACCCCTTCCCCGGGTGCTACGTCTGCGGTCCCGAGAACCCGGCGGGACTGCGGATCTTCCCGGGCCGGCTGCCGGACGGGCGGACCGCCGCGCCGTTCCGGGCCCCGGCCGAGGTGGTGCCGGCGACCGTCTGGGCGGCGCTGGACTGCCCCGGCGGCTGGGCGGTGATCGCGCCCGGTCGCCCGTACGTCCTGGGCCGGATCGCCGCGCAGGTCACGGCGCTGCCGCGCCCCGGCGACGAGTGCGTGGTGACCGGGGCCATGGTCGGCGGCGAGGGGCGCAAGGCCGAGGTGCACTCCAGCCTGTACGGCCCGGACGGCACGCTGCTCGGCCAGGCGCAGGCCACCTGGATCGCGCTGCCGCCGGCCTGACCTCTCCTCCCTGCGGATGATCCGCTCCTGCCCCCGGGGGAGGAGGGCGTACGCATCCCGCCTGATTGACCCCCTTGCGCCGGGTTGGAAGGCTGTGCTCGGCGCCCCGCAACGGCGCCCCCACCGGCGTGCCCAGAAGCCCGCCGTGGCAGGAGAGGAGAACGATGTCCGACGGGCAGTGGAGCCCCAACGCCGGGACCGGCCAGATCGTGGTGTCCGGACTGACGAAGGAATACAAGAACGTCCGGGCGGTGGACAACCTGTCCTTCACCGTCCAGCCGGGGCGGGTCACCGGCTTCCTCGGCCCGAACGGCGCCGGTAAGACGACCACGCTGCGCATGCTGCTCAACCTGGTCACGCCGACCGCGGGCGAGGCCACCATCGGCGGCCACCGGTACGCCGACCTGGCCGACCCGCTGCGCACGGTGGGGGCGGTGCTGGAGGCGTCCAGCGCGCACAAGGGCCGCACCGGCATCAACCACCTGCGGGTGATCTGCGCGGCGGCCGGCCTGCCCCGGGGGCGCGCCGACGAGGCGCTCGCCCTGGTCGGGCTGACCCCGGCCGCGAAGCGCAAGTTCAAGGGCTACTCGCTGGGCATGAAGCAGCGGCTCGGCATCGCCGCCGCCATGCTGGGCGATCCGCGGCTGCTGATCCTCGACGAGCCGGCCAACGGCCTGGACCCGGAGGGGATCCGCTGGATGCGCGGCTTCCTCAAGGGGCTGGCCGCCGAGGGCCGCACCGTGCTGGTCTCCAGCCACCTGCTCTCCGAGATGCAGCTGCTGGCCGACGACGTGGTGATCATCGCGGCCGGCAAACTGGTCCGGCAGGGGCCGGTCGAGCAGGTGATCGGCTCGATGACGCACGGCGCCCGGATCCGGGTGCGCACGCCGCAGGCGGACGAGCTGACCGCGGCGCTGCGCGAGCAGGCGGCCACGGTGAACGCGGACGCGCACGGCGCGCTGCTGGTGACCGGGGTCGACGCGCCGACGGTCGGCCGGGTGGCACTGGCCGCCAAGGTGGAGCTGCACGAGCTGACCACCGAACGCCCCGACCTGGAAGGTGTCTTCCTGGAGCTGACGGCCGGAAAGGCGGAGATCCGATGAACCTGGTCCGATCCGAGCTGCTCAAGATCCGTACCACCAGCACCTGGTGGGTCTTCGCGCTGATCACGGTGCCGCTCTGGGCCCTCGCCATGGCCTTCAACTGGCTGCAGACCGAGGCCCTGACCAGCGGGAACATCGGCGACGTGCCGGCCGACCAGGCCGACCAGGTGCAGGCCGTCTCCAGCGCCGACAGCCTGGCCGCCAACCTCTACACCAACGGCCAGTTCTTCGGGCTGCTCATCGTCATGCTGCTCGGCATCGTGGTGGTGACCAGCGAGTTCTTCCACCAGACGGTGACCACCACGTTCCTCACCGCGCCGCACCGCACCGCCGTGATGGTGGCCAAGCTGGTCGCCGCCGGCGTGCTGGCGCTGCTCTTCTGGCTGGGCACCACGGTGCTGAACCTGGTCTTCGCACCGCTGATCCTGAGCGCCACCGACGTCGGCGCCCAGTTCGGCAGCGGCGCGGTCTGGCGGGCGGTGGCCCTCAACGGGCTGGCCTACCTGCTCTGGTCGGTGCTCGGCGTCGGGCTCGGCGTGCTGATCCGCAGCCAGATCGGCGCCACGGTGACCGGCATCCTGCTCTACCTGGGCGGCGCCATCGGCGCGGCCATCGCCATCGGGCTGCTGGCCGCGAAGTTCGGTGACTGGATCAACCAGCTCCAGTTGCTGGTGCCGTCGCTCGCGTCGTCGCTGATGGTGAGCGGCGCCGAGATCCCGGGCAACCCCCCGCGCTGGGCGGGGGCCGCCGTGCTGGTCGGCTACGCCGCCGTGGCCGGCGTGATCGGCGTGCTGACCATCCGGCGCCGCGACATCTCCTGAGCGAGTTGTCCGGGACGGCCCCGGCCGGTGACCGAGCGTCACCGGCCGGGGCCGTCCGCGTCTAGCAGGAGTGGCCGGACCCACGCAGCGTTTGCCGAACTTCTGGCATCTTCTGTGAAACGGACCACCAGCCGGAGGCGAGAATGCCTGCGTCGATCGCACGGCGTAGCCTGGGAGCCGTCTCTCGTGCGTCCCGAAACGGGCACGGGAGCGCCCGCGTGACATTCACAACCGCGTGAAAGAGGCGATTAGCGGCCGTGTCGACCCAGCAGACTTCGCAGGAGAACCCACTGGCGGGTTTCGGCCCGAACGAGTGGATCGTCGAGGAGATGTACCAGCGCTATCTCGCCGACCCCTCGAGCGTCGACTCGGCCTGGCACGATTTCTTCGCCGACTACCGGCCGGCGCCCGGCGCCGCCACCCCGCGCCCCGAGGCCAAGGCCGCCCCGGCCGCCCGGCCCGAGCCGGCCGAGCAGCAGGAGGCCGTGGCCACGGTCACCCAGGAGCCGGCCGCCAAGCCCGCGCCCGCCCCGGCCAAGCCGGCCGCCAAGCCGGCGGCGAAGGCCCCGGAGCCGGCCCCGGCGAAGAAGGCCGCGCCGGCCAAGCCGGCCGCCAAGGCGCCGACCGCGAGCGCCGCCGGCACCACCCCGCTGCGCGGGGTCGCCGCCAAGATCGTGCAGAACATGGACGCCTCGCTCGCCGTGCCGACGGCGACCAGCGTCCGCGCGGTGCCGGCGAAGCTGCTGGTCGACAACCGCATCGTGATCAACAACCACCTGGCCCGCGGCCGCGGCGGCAAGGTGAGCTTCACCCACCTCATCGGCTACGCCATGGTCCGGGCGCTGGTCGAGCACCCGGAGATGAACAACTCCTTCGCCGAGGTCGACGGCAAGCCGGCGATGGTCCGCCCCGAGCACGTCAACCTGGGCATCGCCATCGACCTGGCCAAGCCCGACGGCTCCCGCAACCTCGTGGTGCCCTCCATCAAGGGCTGCGAGCAGATGGACTTCCGGCAGTTCTGGCAGGCGTACGAGGACGTCGTCCGGCGCGCCCGCCGCAACGAGCTGACCATGGAGGACTACGCCGGCACCACGATCTCGCTGACCAACCCGGGCGGCATCGGCACGGTCCACTCGATCCCCCGCCTCATGCAGGGCCAGAGCGCCATCATCGGCGTCGGCGCCATGGAGTACCCGGCGCCCTACCAGGGCATGAGCGAGGCGACCCTGGCGGACCTCGCGGTCAGCAAGATCATCACCCTGACCAGCACGTACGACCACCGGATCATCCAGGGCGCGCAGTCCGGCGAGTTCCTCAAGGTCATGCACGAGCTGCTGCTCGGCGAGCGCGGCTTCTACGACCAGATCTTCACCTCGCTGCGCCTGCCCTACGAGCCGGTGCGCTGGGTGCAGGACGTGGCCGTCGACTCCGAGGGCCAGATCAACAAGACCGCGCGGGTGCACGAGCTGATCCACGCGTACCGGGTCCGCGGCCACCTGATGGCCGACACCGACCCGCTGGAGTTCAAGATCCGCAAGCACCCGGACCTGGACGTCCTCCAGCACGGGCTGACCCTGTGGGACCTGGACCGGGTCTTCCCGGTCAACGGCTTCGCCGGCAAGCAGCGGATGAAGCTGCGCTCGATCCTCGGCGTGCTGCGCGACTCCTACTGCCGCCGCGTCGGCATCGAGTACATGCACATCCAGGACCCGGAGGAGCGGCGCTGGATCCAGGAGCGGGTCGAGCGCAAGTACGAGAAGCCCACTCCGGACGAGCAGAAGCACGTGCTCAACCGGCTCAACGCCGCCGAGGCGTTCGAGACCTTCCTCCAGACCAAGTACGTCGGCCAGAAGCGCTTCTCGCTGGAGGGCGGCGAGTCGCTGATCCCGCTGCTCGGCGAGGTCCTGGAGTGCTCCGCCGAGGGTGGCCTCGACGAGGTCGTGATCGGCATGGCCCACCGTGGCCGGCTCAACGTGCTGGCCAACATCGTCGGCAAGCCGTACGAGAAGATCTTCTCCGAGTTCGAGGGGCACCTCGACCCGCGCTCCACGCAGGGCTCGGGCGACGTGAAGTACCACCTGGGCCAGAACGGCAAGTTCACCACCCCGGACGGCGAACACGCCGTCAAGGTGTCGGTGGTGGCGAACCCGTCGCACCTGGAGGCCGTGGACCCGGTGCTGGAGGGCATCGTCCGGGCCAAGCAGGACCGGATCGACCTCAAGCTGGAGGGCTACACCGTGCTGCCGCTGGCGGTGCACGGTGACGCCGCGTTCGCCGGCCAGGGCGTGGTCGCCGAGACCCTCAACCTGTCCCAGCTGCGCGGCTACCGCACCGGCGGCACCGTGCACGTGGTGGTCAACAACCAGGTCGGCTTCACCACCGCACCGGAATACAGCCGGTCCAGCCTCTACAGCACCGACGTGGCCCGGATGATCCAGGCGCCGATCTTCCACGTCAACGGCGATGACCCCGAGGCCGTCGTCCGCGTGGCCCGGCTGGCCTTCGAGTACCGGCAGGCGTTCAACAAGGACGTCGTGATCGACATGGTCTGCTACCGCCGGCGCGGGCACAACGAGGGCGACGACCCGTCGATGTCCAACCCGCAGATGTACCAGATCATCGACTCGAAGCGGTCGGTCCGGAAGCTCTACACCGAGGAGCTCATCGGCCGGGGTGACATCACCGTGGAGGACGCGGAGGAGCTGCTGCGCGACTACCAGTCGCAGCTGGAGCGGGTCTTCAAGGCCACCCGCGACGCCGCCACGACCCCGCGCCAGCTCAGCCGGCCCCGCCGCGAGGACGAACCGGAGCCGCAGGTCGACACCGCCACCGACGCCGCCGTGGTCAAGGCGATCGGTGAGGCGCACGTCAACCTGCCGGAGGGCTTCACCCCGCACAAGCGGATCCAGCAGCTGCTGGAGCGGCGGCGCAAGATGTCCGTCGAGGGCGGCATCGACTGGGGCTTCGGCGAGATCATCGCGTTCGGCGCGCTGCTGCACGACGGGGTCACCGTCCGGCTCGCCGGGCAGGACTCCCGCCGCGGCACCTTCGTCCAGCGGCACGCGTCGGTGGTCGACGCGAAGACCGGCGACGACTACCTGCCGCTGAAGTCGCTCACCGCCGACGGCGAGCGGTCCCGCTTCTTCGTGCACGACTCGCTGCTCTCCGAGTACGCCGCCATGGGCTTCGAGTACGGCTACTCGGTGGAGAACATCAACGCGCTGGTCGCCTGGGAGGCCCAGTTCGGCGACTTCGTCAACGGCGCCCAGTCGGTGATCGACGAGTTCATCTCGTCGGGCGAGGTGAAGTGGGGCCAGCGCTCCGCGGTCACCCTGCTGCTGCCGCACGGCCACGAGGGCCAGGGCCCGGACCACACGTCCGGCCGTCCCGAGCGGTTCCTCCAGCTCTGCGCCGAGGACAACATGCGGGTGGCCATCCCGACCACCCCGGCGAACTACTTCCACCTGCTGCGCCGCCAGGCCCTGTCGCCGAAGCGCAAGCCGCTGGTGGTGTTCACGCCGAAGTCCCTCCTGCGGCACAAGCTCTGCATCTCGCAGGTGGAGGACTTCACCTCGGGCACCTTCCAGCCGGTGCTGGCCGACACCGCCGCCCCGGCGCCGGAGCAGGTGAAGCGGGTGCTGCTGTGCTCGGGCAAGGTCTACTACGACCTGTTCCAGGCCCGGCAGGAGCGGGGCGTCACCGACACGGTCATCCTGCGGATGGAGCAGCTCTACCCGCTGCCCGTCGAGGAGGTCCGGGCCGCCCTCGCGCAGTACCCGAACGCCGAGGACTTCGCCTGGGTCCAGGAGGAGCCGGCCAACCAGGGCGCCTGGTCGTTCGTGGCGCTCAACCTGCTGGAGCACCTGCCCGAGGTCCGGCTGCGCCGCATCTCCCGCCCGGCCGCCGCCGCCCCGGCGGTCGGCTCCGCGAAGATGCACGAGGTCGAGCAGAACGCGCTGATCGAGGCGGCTCTCCCCCGCCCGTGACCTGACCGCACCGCCGGCACGAGGGGCAGCGACCGCACGACGGCCGCTGCCCCTCGTCCCGTGGGCGGCCCTTCTTCCGCGAGAGGACGCACATGTACTTCACCGACCGTGGCATCGAGGAACTGGTCGAGCGCCGGGGCGACGAGCAGGTCAGCCTGGAGTGGCTCGGCGAGCGGCTGCGCGACTTCGTCGACCTGAACCCGGAGTTCGAGACCCCGATCGAGCGTTTCGCCACCTGGCTGGCCCGCCTGGACGACGAGGACGACGAGTAGGCCGGGCCCACCCGGATTCAGCGGGCCGCCGCCCCGATCAGGGACAGGTAGCGCTCGACGGCCGCCGTCGCCCGTGCCGTTTCGCCGGTGGCCAGCAGGTCGAGCAGGGCGCCCCGCAGCACCGCCAGGGCGAGAGCCGGATCCGCGCCGCCGGCGGTCCCGTCGTCGATCCCGGCCAGCAGCCCGAGCCAGTCCTCCACCGTCTGCCGGGCGAAGCCCGCCCACGGTCCCTCCGGCTCGCTCAGCGAGCGGGCGTACGCCTGGACCCAGAGGACCAGCATGGGCCGGTGCGCCGGGTCCACGAGCCAGCCCCACGTCGTACGCACCGCCGCGGCGACGTCGTGGGTGCCGCCCGCCTCCCCGGCCTGCCGGAGCGCGGCCAGCTCGTCGGCCCGGGCCCGGCCGAGCAGCGCCCGGATGAGCTGGTCCTTGGAGCCGAACAGGAAGAGCAGGACCCGGGGGCTGGTCCCGATGGCGGCGGCGAGCGGGCGCAGCGACAGCTCGGCGAGCCCGTGCGCCAGGGCGTAGCGGTACGCCCCTTCCAGGAGTTCGTCGCGCCGGGCGCTCCCGGGTCGCTCGTGCTCGCTCACAGCGCTACTCTGCCACTGAAACGACTGTTTCAGTTGAGGGGGGGTGTCGATGAGCGCGGAGATCCTCATTCGTCCGCTGGGCCGTCCCGGTGACCTCGGCTGGGTGGTGCTGGCCCACGGCGAGACGTACGCCGCCGAGTTCGGGTGGGACACCAGCTTCGAGGCGCTCGTGGCGCGGATCGTCGCCGACTACGCCGCCGGCCACGACCCGGCACGGGAGGCCGCCTGGATCGCCGAGGTGAACGGGCAGCGGGCCGGCTGCGTCTTCTGCGTCGCTGCCGACGACCGGACGGCCCAGCTGCGGATCCTGCTGGTCGATCCCGCGGCCCGCGGACGCCGTCTCGGCGAGCGGCTGGTCGACGAGTGCCTCGCTTTCGCCGCGGGAGCGGGATACGCCCGCATCCGGCTCTGGACCAACCATCCCCTGGTCGCCGCCCGCCGGATCTACCTCTCCCGTGGCTTCCGGCTCGTCGGGGAGGAGACCCACCACAGCTTCGGCGCGGAGCTGACGGGCCAGGTGTACGAACGGGAACTGGTACCCGCCGCCGGTGGAACCGACCGTTGACGGGGACGGTGACCGTCGCGTCCACTGGAGAGGGAGGAACAGATGGATCCCGAACCCCGTAAGCCCTCGCAGGACGCGGCGACGGTCCGTCACCTGCGCCTCGGCATCGGATCGGTCGGCATCGCGCTGCCGGTGGTGCTGATGGTCGGGCACCTGGTCGCGACCCGCCGGCTCACCCTGCTCGACTCGCTCAGCGGCTACTACCACACCGAGCTGCGGGACGTCTTCGTCGGCGCGCTCTGCGCCATCGGGGTCTTCCTGATCAACTACCGGTACCGCCGGCCCGACGACCTGCTCGGCACGCTCGCGGGCGTCCTGGCGATCGTGGTGGCGCTCTTCCCCACCACCGTCGGCGCGGCTGCCCACACCGTCAGCAGCGGCGACCGGGCCGTCGGGGTGGTGCACCAGGCGGCCGCCGCGGCGCTCTTCGTGCTCCTCGCGCTCTTCTGCCTGGTCCTCTTCACCCGGCCGGACCGGATCGGGGTGCCCCCGGGACGCGCCGCGGTCCGGTTCTACCGGATCTGCGGCGGTCTCATCCTGCTGGCGATCGTGCTCGCGTTGGCCGGCTCCCAACTCCCCGCCGAGGTGCGGCACACGCTCAAGCCGGTGCTGTGGTGCGAGACGGTCGCCGTCTTCGCCTTCGGCGCGGCCTGGGTGGCGAAGAGCGACGCGCTGTTCCGGGCCGCCGGTGACGGGTCCGAGGACCCGGGCGAGGCACCCCGCGATCTTGTAGCGTGAGGTCGTGGCGCGCAGCGTGTACCTGACCAGCGTGGGTTCGGGCGGGGGCAAGTCGACGGTCGCACTCGGGCTGGCCGAGCTGCTGTCCCGGCAGGTCGAGCGGATCGGCGCCTTCCGGCCGCTGGTCGCCGATCAGCACCCGGACCCGATCCTCGCCCTGCTCACCGAGCGCTACCGGGTGCGGCTGCCGGTCGACGAGCTGCACGGCGCGACCTACGCCGAGGCCACCGCCCTGGTCGCGGACGGCCGCCGGGAGGAGCTGATCTCCCGCATCGTGGCCCGCTACCGGGCGGTCGAGCGGCAGTGCCCCGCGGTGGTCGTGGTGGGCAGCGACTTCGCCGACGGTGACGGCGCCGGCCCCCGCGAACTGGCGTTCAACGCCCGGCTGGCGACCGAGTTCAGCAGCGTGGTGGTGCCCGTGGTGGACGGCTTCGGGCAGCCGCCCGAGGCGATCACGGCGGCGCTGCGCGGGGCGTACCACGATCTGGAGGACCTGGGCGCGACGGTGGTGGCGGTGGTCGCCAACCGGGTGCCCGGGCCGATGACGCTGCCCGACCTGCCCGTCCCCGCGTACGCCATCCCGGAGGTGCCGACCGTGTCGGCGCCGACGGTGGCGGAGGTGGCGGCGGCACTCGGCGCCACCCTGCTCGCCGGCGACCAGGCCGCGCTGGACCGGGACGTGCTCGACTACGTGGTGGGCGCGGCGCACGTGCCCACCCTCCTGGACCACTTCACCGACGGGGCGTTGGTGATCACCCCGGGCGACCGGGACGACCTGCTCGTGGCTGCCGGCGCCGCGCACGTGGCCGGGCAGGTCTCCCTGGCCGGCCTCGTGCTCACCCTCGGCGAACAGCCCGACCCGCGGGCCATGCGGCTGTTCGAGGCGCTGAACACCGGGCTGGCCGTGCTGTCCGTGAGCAGCGACAGCTACGACACCGTCGCGGCTTCCAGCCGGATCGAGGGCCGGCCCAGCGTGGCGAACCCGCGCAAGGTGGAGGCCGCTCTGGGTGCCTTCGAACGCTGCGTGGACACCGACGACCTGGCCCGCCGGCTGCGGGTCAGCCGGACGGAGCGGGTCACCCCGTTGATGTTCGAGAACGACCTCCTCGACCGGGCCCGGGCGCAGCGCCGGCGGCTGGTGCTGCCCGAGGGCACCGAGGAGCGCATCCTGCGCGCCGCCGAGGTGCTGCTGCGCCGGGGCGTCGCCGACCTGACCCTGCTCGGGCGCCCCGACGAGGTGGCCCGGCGCACCCGCGAGCTGGGCATCGACGTCGGCGACGCGCAGGTCGTCGACCCGGTCACCAGCGAGTGGCGCGACGAGTTCGCCGCCGAGTACGCGAAGCTGCGCGCGCACCGGGGCGTCACCGTCGAGCTGGCGCACGACATCGTGGCCCAGCCCAACTACTTCGGCACCATGATGGTGCAGACCGGCCGCGCCGACGGCATGGTCTCCGGGGCCACCCACACCACGGCGGCCACCATCCGGCCGGCCTTCGAGATCATCCGCACCGTGCCGGGCGTCTCCGTCGCCTCCAGCGTGTTCTTCATGCTGCTCGCCGACCGGGTGCTCGTCTACGGCGACTGCGCGGTCAACCCCGACCCGGACGCCGCCCAGCTCGCCGACATCGCCATCTCCTCGGCCGACACGGCCGCCCGGTTCGGCATCGAGCCACGGGTGGCCATGCTGTCCTACTCGACCGGCGACTCCGGCTTCGGCGCCGACGTGGAGAAGGTCGCGGCGGCCACCAAGCTGGTCCGGGAGCGCCGGCCGGAACTGCTCGTGGAGGGCCCCATCCAGTACGACGCGGCGATCGACCCGCAGGTCGCGGCCACCAAGCTGCCGGACAGCCCGGTGGCGGGGCGGGCCACCGTGTTCATCTTCCCGGACCTGAACACCGGCAACAACACCTACAAGGCGGTGCAGCGCTCGGCCGGCGCGGTGGCGGTCGGCCCCGTCATGCAGGGCCTGCGCCGGCCCGTCAACGATCTGTCCCGGGGCGCCACCGTGCCGGACATCGTCAACACGGTGGCGATCACCGCCATCCAGGCCGCCACCGGGGAGTCGCGATGAGCCGGATCCTGGTCCTCAACTGCGGGTCCTCGTCGGTCAAGTACCGCCTCTACGACGGCGACGAGGTCCGCGACAAGGGCACCGTCGAGCGGGTCGGCGAGCCGGGCGGCGGGCCGGCCGACCACGAGACCGCGGTGCGGCAGATCATCGACGGGCTCGACCTGGCCGGACTGGCCGGGGTGGGGCACCGGGTGGTGCACGGCGGGCGCCGGTTCAGCGCGCCGGTGCGGATCGACGACGGGGTCGTCGCCGCCATCGAGGACCTGGTCCCCCTGGCCCCGCTGCACAACCCGGCGAACCTGGCCGGCATCCGGGTGGCCCGGGAGGCGCTGCCGGACACCCCGCAGGTCGCCGTCTTCGACACCGCGTTCCACCACACGCTGCCCGAGGCCGCCGCCACCTACGCCATCGACCGGGAGATCGCCGAGCGGTACGGTGTGCGCCGGTACGGCTTCCACGGCACCTCGCACGCGTACGTCTCGCGGCGCACGGCGGACCTGCTCGACCGGCCGTACGGCGAGCTGAACACCATCACCCTGCACCTGGGCAACGGGGCGAGCGCCTGCGCGGTCCAGGGCGGCCGGAGCGTCGCCACGTCGATGGGCATGTCCCCGCTGGAGGGCCTGGTCATGGGCACCCGCAGCGGCGACCTCGACCCGACGATCATCTTCCACCTGCGCCGTGAGGCCGGCATGGGCGTGGACGACATCGACGACCTGCTCAACCACCGCAGCGGCCTGCTCGGGCTGACCGGCGTCAACGACATGCGGGAGGTGCTGGCCCGCCGGGAGTCCGGCGATCCGGCCGCCGCGCTCGCGTTCGACGTCTACCGCCGCCGGATCACCGGCTACGTGGGCGCGTACTACGCCCTGCTCGGGCGGGTCGACGCGGTCACCTTCACGGCCGGGGTCGGCGAGCACGCCGCCCCGGTGCGGGCGGCGGCCCTGGCCGGCCTGGACCGGCTCGGCATCGCCGTGGACCCGGCGCGCAACGCCGGCAGTGGCGACCGCGTCATCTCCCCCGACGGCACCGAGGTCACGGTGTGCGTGATCGCCACCGACGAGGAACGCGAGATCGCCCAGGAAACCCGGGACGTGCTGAACCTCTGAGCAGGCCGCCCGGCGCCCGCTGCGGCCCGGCCCGGCCCGGCCCGGCGATCATGAAGTTGGCGGTGACGAATCAGGCAATTCGCGCCGCCAACCTCATGATCGACGCGCCGGGCGGTAGAGCGCCTGGGCGAAGGGGTGGTGCGGGTGGGGCGGTGGTCAGCCCACGGCCAGCCAGGCGATGAGGGCGACCACCACGACGGCGGCCACCCCGATGCCGGCGATCAGCGGCACCCGGGAGGGTGTCTCCGCGGCCGTCGCCGCGCTGTCGGGCGAGTCCACGAAGGCGCGGAACTGCGCGGTGTTGCCACTCGGGTCGGTGTAGTTCTCAGCCATGCGCGTGACCCTAGCGAAGCCGGCCGACGCCGATGATCCCGCCGGGCCGGTGGCGGCACACCCTGGTCCGGGCGGTGGAGGCGCGTCGGCCCGGTCGGTGGGGCCGGACCGGCCGACCCGCCGCCTACCGTGAGGGGGTGAGGGTGCAGCGGCTGGTCGCCGCGCTGCTGGTGGCGCTGGTGGGCGGTTGCGGCCCGGCGGTCGCCGCCACCGACGACCGGCTCCCGTCCTTCGGGCCGGCGCCGCTGCGGCCGCACGCCGTGGGCATGCGCCAGTTCGTCCTCGACCCCGACGGCCCCCGGCCGCTGCCGGTCACCGTCTGGTACCCGGCCGAGCCCGCCGCCCGGGTCCCCGCCGCCGCGCGGCCGAATCCCGACCCGACCGCCAGCGCGGTTGCCGGCCCGAACGGCAGCGCGGCGACCGACCCGACCGGCAGCGCGGTGACCGACCCGACCGGCAGCGCGGCGACCGACCTGACCGGCAGCGCGGTGACCGGCCCGAACGACGGTGCCGGGCCGGTTCCGCGGCGCGACGCCCCGGTGGCCGTCGGGCGGTTCCCGGTGGTCGTCTACAGCCACGGCCTGCGCAGCCTCCCCGAGCTGCACGCCCCGCTGACCACCCGCTGGGCGGCGGCCGGCTTCGTGGTGGCCGCCCCCACCTACCCCCGGACCAATCTGCGGGCGCGCGACTTCACCCGGGCCGACGTGCGGAACCAGCCCGCCGACGGCTGGCGGCTGATCCGCCACCTGGTCCGCCTCGACGCCCGGCCCGGTGACCCGTTCGCCGGGCACCTCGCGGTGGACCGGTTCGCCGCCGCCGGGCACTCGGCGGGCGGCTTCACCACGGCCGGCATGTTCACCTCGGGCCACTCCTCCCGGCTGCGCGCCGGCATCGTCATCGCCGGCGGCGGGCTGGCCGGCAGCTTCGCCGGCCCGATGGCGCCCCTGCTCTTCGTGCACGGCGGCGCGGACCCGATCGTGCCGGAGTCGGTCGGCCGGGCCGCGTACGCCCGCAGCCTGGGACCGGCCGCCTTCCTCGGCCTCCCCGGCCAGGGCCACGGCGAGTACCTGACCCCGGGCCGGCCCGGGTTCGCGCAGGTCCTCGCCGCCACCACCGACTTCCTCCGGTGGACCCTCTACGACGACCGCCGCGCCCGGAACCGGCTGCCCGCCGACGCCCTCCTCCCCGGCGTCACCACCCTCACCACCCGCGCCCTCCCCCGCTGAGCCGACCGGGTGAGGTGATCGCCTCGCGCACCGGGCGATGCCGGCCGGTCAGCGCCGGGCGCGAGGCACAATCGTGTTCATGCGCCATCGCCCTGCCGCCGCCCTGGTCACCGCCGCCGCCCTGCTCAGCACGGGTCTGGCCGGCTGCTCGGCCGGGCCCGCCCCGGTCGGGCGACCCGCTCCCGACGCCCCGCCGAAGGCCACCACCCCCGCGCCGCGGGTGCCCGCCGGGCACGCGCCCACCGAGAGCTTCGCGGTCGGCGTACGCCAGTTGAAGCTGAACCGCGACGGCGACCGCCCGCTGCCGGTGACCCTCTGGTACCCGGCCCGGGGCGAGGCCGGCGGCACGGCGGAGCGGTCCGCGCCGGTGGCGGCCGGGCGGTTCCCGGTGGTGCTGTTCAGCCACGGGCTGGGCGGCCGGCCGGAGGACTACCAGGTGCTGCTCACCCGCTGGGCGGCGGCCGGGTTCGTGGTGGCCGCGCCGAGGTTCCCGCACACCGGCGCCGGTGGCGACGGCAACCCGCTCGACGTGCTCAACCAGCCGGCCGACGTGTCGTACGTGCTGACCGAGGTGCTCGCCCTCGACGGCCGGGCGGGCGACCCGCTGCGCGGCCGGCTGGACCCGGAGCGGGTGGCCGCGACCGGGCACAGCGCGGGCGGGGTGACCACGATCGGGCTGTTCACCGCGGGCCGGGACGAGCGTCTGGACGCCGGCATCGTGTTCGCCGGCACCTCGCTCGGCGTCGGCACCGCGTTCGCCGGGGCGGCGGCGCCGCAGCTCTTCGTGCACGGCGAGGCCGACGAGGTGGTGGGCTACGCCGCCGGCAAGGCGGTCTACGACGCGGTCCCCTGGCCGAAGGCGATGCTCAGCCTGCCGAAGGGCGACCACGGGCGGGCCCTGCTCAGCGACGGCAAGGCGCTGCGGGTGGTCGCCGACACCACCGTCGAGTTCCTCCGCTGGACGCTCTACGGCGACCCCGCGGCGAAGAAGCGGCTCCCCGCCGACGCGACGCGCGGCGGCCTGGCCACCCTGGACGACCATCTCTGACCGGTCGTCCAGGGCGGCGACGCCGGTCAGGCGGTGTGGTCGACGACGACCTTGCCGAAGACGCCCCCGGAGTTCAGGCGGGCGAAGGCGTCCTCGATCCGGCTGAACGGCACCACGCTGTCCACCACCGGGCGCACCTCGTGCTCGGCGCAGAACGCCAGGAGCTGGGTCAGCTCGTCGGGCGTGCCCATCGACGTGCCGAGGATCTCCAGCTGCATGGCGAAGACCCGGCGCAGGTTGACCTTGGGCTCGTGGCCGGCCGTGGCGCCGGAGACCACGATCCGGGCCATCGGGGCGGCCGACTTCAGCGAGTGGTCGAAGGTGGCCGCGCCGACCGTCTCGATCACCACGTCGACCCGCTCGGGCAGCCGGGCGCCGGGCTCCAGGGCGGTCGCGCCCAGTTCAGTGATCCGCTCCCGCTTGGCGGCGTCGCGGCTGGTCGCGTACACCCGCTTGCCCAGGGCGACGGCGAGCGCGACGGCCGCGGTGGCCACGCCGCCGCCGGCGCCCTGCACCAGCACGGACTCGCCGTCGCCGACCCGGCCCCGGGTGGTGAGCATCCGCCACGCGGTGAGCCAGGCCGTGGGCAGGCAGGCCGCGTCGGTCGCCGAGAGGCCGTCGGGCAGCGGCAGCAGGTTCATCCGGGGTACGGCCACCCGCTCGGCGAAGGTGCCGGGGAAGTGCTCGGAGAGGATCGAGACTCCGCGCGGGTCGCCCAGGGTGGGCACCACGGGGTAGACGACCACCTCGTTGCCGTCCGGGTCGACGCCGACCGCGTCGCAGCCGAGGATCATGGGGAGCTGGTCGGCGCCGAGGCCCACCCCGCGCAGCGACCAGAGGTCGTGGTGGTTGAGCGAGCTGGCCCGGACCTGCACGGTGACCCAGTCGTCCTGCGGGTGGGTCGGCTCGGGGCGGTCGCCGACGGTGAGCGCGGCGAGCGGGTTGTCGGCGTCGAAGGCCGAGGCGAAGGCGGCACGCATGATCGGCACCGTAACAAGCTGAGGGCTCGTTCAGAAGGGGACCTTCCCCACAAAAGCCGTGCGGAGGCCCCCTTCCACGACGCTCAGCGGCGGGCGACCCCGTCGCGGCGGGCCGCCTCGGCGACCGCCTCGGCGACCGCGGGAGCGACCCGCGGATCGAGCGGGGACGGCACGATCGCCTCCGGCGTCAGCGACTCGGCCACCACGTTGGCGATGGCGTCGGCCGCGGCCACCTTCATCCCGTCGGTGATCCGGGTGGCCCGGGCGTCCAGCGCGCCGCGGAACACGCCGGGAAAGGCGAGCACGTTGTTGATCTGGTTCGGGTAGTCGCTGCGCCCGGTGGCGACCACGGCCACGTGCCGGGCGGCCACCTCGGGGTGCACCTCGGGGGTCGGGTTGGCCAGCGCGAAGACGATGCCCCCGGGGGCCATGCCGGCCACCGCCGCCTCCGGGATCTGCCCGCCGGAGACGCCGACCAGGACGTCCGCCCCCCGCAGCGCCTCGGTGATGTCGCCCTGCCGTCCGTCGGCGTTGGTGATCTCGGCCAGCTCGGCCTTGGTCCCGGTCAGCTCGCGGTGCCGGCCGATGATGCCCCGGGAGTCGCAGACCACCACCTGGTCCGGGTTGACCCCGCCGGCGATCAGCATCTTCGTCACCGCCACGCCGGCCGCGCCGGCGCCGCTGACCGCCACCCGCAGGTCGCCCAGCTTGCGGTTGAGCAGGGTGGCGGCGTTGCGCAGGGCGGCCAGCACCACGATGGCCGTGCCGTGCTGGTCGTCGTGGAAGACCGGGATGGAGAGCGCCTCGTCCAGCCGGCGCTCCACCTCGAAGCAGCGCGGGGCGCTGATGTCCTCCAGGTTGATCCCGCCGAACGAGGGGGCGAGCGCCCGGACCGTCGCCACGATCTCGTCCACGTCCTGGGTGTCCAGGCAGACCGGTACCGCGTCCACGCCCGCGAACTGCTTGAACAGCACCGCCTTGCCCTCCATCACGGGCATCGCGGCGCGCGGGCCGATGTTGCCCAGGCCGAGCACGGCGGAGCCGTCGGTGACCACGGCGACGGTGTGCGACACCCACGTGTAGTCGTCGGCGAGGTCGGGGTCGGCGGCGATCGCCTCGCAGACCCGGGCCACACCCGGGGTGTACGCGAGGGAGAGGTCCTCCCGGCTGGTGAGCGGCACGGTCGAGGCGACGGCCATCTTGCCGCCGACGTGCAGCCGGAAGACGGGATCAGCGGGGTCCGGGGTGGACGTAGGCATCGGTGACTCCAGGATCTGTCGAGCAGACGGACCGGCCGGCTCGGCACGCACGGTCAGCGGCAAGCGGGGCGGCGGTGCGGGGGGTCACCCGGGCACTTTCCGAGCATAGTCAGGCGCGCCGCAGCGAGGTGTGATCGGGGTCATATCCGACGGGTGACCCGGCCGGGCTGCGGCCAGTACCGGAGGACCACCCGGCCGTGCACGTCCGCCACCCCGTACGCCCGGGAGTCGTCGGTGACCAGGTCGTTGTCGCCGCGTATCCACCAACCGCCGTCCTGCCGGCGGACCGCGCGCTTGACGACCAGCAGGTCGGGGCGGCTGCGGAAGACCGCCACCACCACGTCGCCGGGGCGGACGGGGCGACCACCGGTGCGCACCAGCACGGCGTCGCCGTGCCGCAGGGTGGGAGCCATGGACGGGCCCGTGACCAGGACCGGCACCAGCGGCCCGCGCAGCCGGTGAGCCAGGGCACCCACGGGTTTCACCTCCCGCCCGCCGGGGAGCATCTCCAGGAGTAGTGTCGTCTTGGATCATCGCAAACATCCCATGGAGGACCCTGATGCGCCTTCCCCGCATCCTTACGCCCCGTGTGACCGCCAGCGCCCACTGCGACCTGCCGTGCGGCGTCTACGACCCGGCGCAGGCCCGGATCGAGGCCGAATCGGTCAAAATGATCTGCGAGAAGTACCAGGCCAACACCGACCCGGAGTTCCGCACGCGCGCCATCCTGATCAAGGAGCAGCGGGCCGAGCTGGTCAAGCACCACCTGTGGGTGCTCTGGACCGACTACTTCAAGCCGCAGCACTTCGAGAAGTACCCGCACCTGCACCAGCTCTTCAACGAGACCACCAAGCTGGCCGGCGCGGCCGGCGCCAAGGGCGCCACCGACCCCGCCAAGGCCGACGAGCTGCTCTCGAAGATCGACGAGATCGCCAAGATCTTCTGGGAGACCAAGCAGGCGTGAGCCTGCCCGCCCAGGCACCGACGATCCGGCCGGCGCGTCCCGAGGACGTGCCGGCCGTCGTCGCGATGGTGCACGAACTCGCCGACTACGAGCGCGCCCCCGAGCAGTGCCACCTCACCGAGGAGCAGCTCACCGCCGCCCTCTTCTCGACCGCGCCGGCCCTGTTCGGGCACGTCGCGGTCGACCCCGCCGGCCAGCCGGTCGGCTTCGCCCTCTGGTTCCTCAACTTCTCCACCTGGGAGGGCGTGCACGGCATCTACCTGGAGGACCTGTACGTCCGGCCGGCCGCCCGGGGCACCGGCACGGGCCGGTTGCTGCTCGCCACCCTCGCCGCGATCTGCGTCGAGCGCGGCTACCGGCGGCTCGACTGGTGGATGCTCAACTGGAACCCGGCCGCCCGCTTCTACGCCGCCATCGGGGCCGCCCCCATGGACGAGTGGGTGCCGTACCGGCTGGCCGGGACGGCGCTGCACGACCTCGCCGCGCAGGCGACGGCAGCCCCCACGCGGCCGGACGCCTGAGCGGGTAGAGTCCCGCACCGGGGGGATGAGGCGTGACTCAACTGACCGGCCAGCCGATGACGGACGACGACATCGTGCACCTCACCGTGCCCGCCGACGGCGGCTACCTGGGCGTGCTGCGCACCGCCACGGCCGGTCTCGCGGCCCGGCTCCAGTTCGCCCTCGACGAGATCGAGGACCTGCGCATCGCCGTCGACGAGGCGTGCGCCATGCTGCTCGCGATCGCCACCCGCGACGCCGAACTGGAGTGCCGCTTCGCGGTCACCGAGGACGCGCTCACCGTCGAGGTGACCGTGCCGACCGTGCGGGGGGCCACGCTCCCCTCGGAGTCGTCCTTCGCCTGGAAGGTGCTCACCGCGCTGACCACCGCGGCGAGCGCCCGGGCCGCCGACGGCCGGGCCACCATCTCGCTGCTCACCCGCCGCGCCTCCGGCTACTGACCACCCCGGCCGGGGCGGCGTCAGTCGAAGCCGAGCGCCCGGTTGGTCGGGGTGCTGACCAGCAGGCCGGCGACGCCGAGGCCGAGCACCATCAGCGGCACGCCCAGCCAGCCCAGCCCGCCCTGGATCATGTAATAGCCGATCGGCAGCAGCATGAGCTGGAGCACGATGGCCGGCGCCCGGGCGCCGGCCCGGCGACGGCCCAGCGCGCCGCCGAGCGCCCAGAGCACGGCGGCGCCGCCGATCGCGAACGCGGTCACCAGGAGCGCCGAGGTCAGGTGGGTGGTACGCGCCGTCAGGTCGGACCAGATGAGCCATGCCGCGACGAGGCCGAGCGCCACCGCCTCGGCGCGCAGCAGGAGCACCGCCCAGCGGAGCGTGCCGGGGACCGGCCCGGAGTCGATCGTCACGCGCGACACGATACCCGTGGGTAGGCGCGGTACAGTGCCGCCCATGCGCGCCGTCCTGGTGGTCAATCCGAAGGCCACCACCACCAGCGAGCGCAGCCGGGACGTGCTGGTCCG
The DNA here is from genome assembly GCF_040609975.1 of Micromonospora sp. NPDC004551. Taxonomy (NCBI): domain Bacteria; kingdom Bacillati; phylum Actinomycetota; class Actinomycetes; order Micromonosporales; family Micromonosporaceae; genus Micromonospora; species Micromonospora sp. NPDC004551. Next base: position 33,520 of record NZ_JBEXLM010000022.1, read on the forward strand.
GGCACTGCGCAGCGAAGTCGACCTGTCGGTGCGGTACACCCGCCGGCGCGGTCACGCCATGGACCTGGCGCGGGAGGCCGCCCAGGAGGGCGTCGACCTGGTGGTGACGCTCGGTGGCGACGGCACGGTCAACGAGGTGGTCAACGGCCTGATGGCCGCCGAGCCGCCGACCTTCCGCACCGGGCAGACCCCGGCGGAGCGGCTGCCGGCGCTCGCCACCGTCCCGGGCGGCTCGACCAACGTCTTCGCCCGGGCCCTCGGCCTGCCGCGGGAATGGCCGGACGGGACCAGCATGATCCTGGAGGGGCTGCGGCTGGGCCGCTCCCGCACCATCGGGCTGGGCCGGGCGGACGACCGCTACTTCACCTTCTGCGCGGGCTTCGGCATCGACGCGGCCGTCATCCAGCGGGTCGAGCGGGCCCGGAAGAAGGGCCGGGTGTCCACGCCGGCGCTCTACTTCCGCTCGACGGTGAGCCAGTACTTCCTGGCGTCGGACCGGCGGCACCCGTCGATCAGCCTGGAGCGCCCCGGCGAGGCCGCCGAGACCGACCTGGGCACGGTCATCATCCAGAACACCGCGCCGTGGACGTACCTGGGCGACCGGGAGATCAACCCGAACCCGGAGGCGTCGTTCGACCTCGGGCTGGACGTGCTCGCGATGCGCCGACTCAAGGTGGCCAGCACGACACGCACGGTGAGCCAGTTCTTCGCCCGGGAGCCCGATCCACGCGGCCGGCAGGTGCTCCGGCTGCACGACGTGGCGGAGTTCACCCTGCTCTCGGCCCGTCCGCTGGCCTTCCAGCTGGACGGCGACTACCTCGGCGAGCGGGAAAAAGTCAGATTCGCATCCGTCCCTGCCGCACTGAGAGTAATCTGCTAGGTCTCGGGTACTGCCGTCGGTTGACGCGGACCTCGCCGCATCGGGCGGAGGACGCCACGCCGAGGGAAAGGTGCCGGAAATGTCAGCAACGTCACGCAGACCGTACTATATTGATCCTCGACTGTGGCACGCCGGGTAACCAGAGCGCTCTGAAACCCGGACAAAAGGGTGGTGAGCCCGCTCACTGTTCGGAGTTTTTCCGAGCGGCACCCTTGACATCGCGACAGTTCGTGAAAGTATTCACAAGCGAAGTCGTGTTACCGGGACATTGCCTGGATATGCTCGGCAGGTTGAGCTGTTCCAGCAGGTCCACGGATCGCAAGCCTGCTCACGCAGCGCCGAATTGATGGATGCTGACCGTCACCGATCGGCAATGCGGATGCATATAGGAATAGCAACGAAACGTTATCTGGCCACCCACTTAAGAATGAGGAGTGTTGCCGCCATGGACTGGCGCCACGATGCCGTCTGCCGCGACGAGGACCCGGAGCTGTTCTTCCCGATCGGGACGTCCGGCCCGGCCCTCCTGCAGGTGGAGCAGGCCAAGGCCGTCTGCCGGCGCTGCCCGGTGACCGACCAGTGCCTCCAGTGGGCGCTGGAGTCCGGTCAGGACGCCGGCGTCTGGGGCGGGATGAGCGAGGAGGAGCGCCGCGCGGTGAAGCGCCGCGGCGGGCTCCGGGTGCTGCGCGCTCACTCCGCCTGATTCGCACGCACGCCGCACGCCCCGGCCGGATTCCGGCCGGGGCGTTCTGCTGTCCGGACCCATGACCTGCCACTACCCCGCCACCACCCGGACTGATCATGAAGGCGGCCGGGGTCACACCCCGACCGGCACGGCGTCGACCCGACGCAGCACCAGGTCGGCCAGTTCGGGCAGGTCGGTCAGCGGATCGGCGACCGCCACGGCGCCGGCCCGCTCCGCCGAGACACGGACCGCGTCGTGGAACAGGCCCGGGGCCAGGAAGTAGGCGGCCACGGCCACCCGGCGGGCGCCCGCCGCACGCAGCCGGGACACCGCGACGCCGGGCCCCGGCGGCGCCGCCGAGGCGTACGACACCTGGCAGGGCACGCCCAGCTCCGCGCCGAGCGCCGCGGCGACCCGCCCCACCGACCCGCGCGCCCGCGGATCCCGGGTGCCCGCCGCCGCCAGCACCACGCCGTCGAAGCCGCCCTGCTCCGCCTCGGCCAGCCGCCGGCGTAGCCCCGCCAGCAGCCGGGCGTCCACCACCCCGTCCGCCGGTCCCAGCACGTCGGTCACCCGTACCGCGATATCGGCGCCGTCCGCGTGGGCCGCCGCCACCGCCGCCGGGACGTCGACCTTCCGGTGGTACGCGGCGGTCAGCAGCAACGGCACCAGCACGGCCTGGGTGTGACCAGCGGCGGCCAGGTCCCGCAGCACCGCGGCCGGACCGGGGTCGGTGTGGTCCAGCCAGCTCGGCAGCACCGGGACGCCGGGCCGGGCGGCCGCCACGGCCCGGGCCAGTGCCCGCGTCGCCTCGGCCGCCCGCGGATCCCGGCTGCCGTGCGCGACCAGCACCACCGGCGGCTCGGCGGTCAGGTGTGCAGCCCGCACTCGGTCTTCTCGAACATGGCCCAGCGGCCCGCCCGCGGGTCCTCCCCCGCCCGGGTGCGGCGGGTGCAGGGCCAGCAGCCGATCGAGCCGTAGCCCCGGGCGAACAACTCGTTGACGGGGATGTCGTAGCGGGCGATGTAGGCGTCCACGTCCCGCTGGCTCCAGGCCGCGATCGGGTTGACCTTGACCTTGCCGCGCCGCGCGTCGAAGGCCACCACCGGCGTGTTGGCCCGGGTCGGCGACTCGTCCCGGCGCAGCCCGGCGGCCCAGGCGTCGTACCCGGCCAGCGCCCGCTCCAGCGGCTCCACCTTGCGCAGCTGACAGCAGTCGTCCGGGGACTTGCTGAACAGCCGGGGGCCGTACTGGCCGTCCTGCTGACCCACGGTCATCCGGGGCCGGATCGAGCGCACGGTCACCGGGAGCCGCCGGGCCACCTCGTCGCGGACCTTGAGCGTCTCGGGAAAGTGCAGGCCGGTGTCCAGGAAGACCACGTCCACCCCGGGCGCGACCCGGGAGACCAGGTGGGCCAGCACGCCGTCGGCCATCGAGCTGGTCACGCAGAACCGGTCCGCGAAGGTCTCGGCGGCCCAGCGGGCGATCTCCAGCGCGGGCGCGCCCTCCAGCTCCCGGCCGGCCCGCTCGGCCAGCGCGCGCAGCTCCTCCGGGTCGCGCCCGGCCGGGTCGGCCGGTGCCGGCCCGCCGACGCCGACCAGGCCCAGGCCGGTGGCGGAGCGCAGGGCGCTCACCGGGTCACCGCCCGGCCCAGCAGGCCGGTGAACTTCACGGTGAAGACCCGGGCGCACGCGTGGCACTCCCAGGCGCCGTGCCCGGCCTCGTGCGGCCGCAGGTCCTCCTCCCCGCAGTAGGGGCAGTAGAGAGGCGCAGATCGGGCATCGCTCATCGCAATTCCTCCTCGTCGACCCTGATCACCCAGTTGGCGAAGCTCTCGCCCTCGCTCCGGCCGGCCAGGTAGCGGCGGGCCAGCCGTTCCACGTACTCCGGAAGCTCGTCGGCGGTGGTCTTCAGGCCGCGCAGCTTGCGGCCGAAGCCGGCGGTCTGCCCGGCGGCCATGCCCAGGCCGCCGCCGAGGTGCACCTGGAAGCCCTCCACCTGCCGGCCGTCCGGGCCCACCACAAGCTGGCCCTTCAGGCCGATGTCGGCCACCTGAGTGCGGGCGCAGGCGTTCGGGCAGCCGTTGAGGTGGATGGAGATGTCCGCGTCGAAGTCCCGCAGCCGTTCCTCCAGCCGGGCCACCAGCTCCTCGCCGCGCCGCTTCGTCTCGACGATGGCCAGCTTGCAGAACTCGATGCCGGTGCAGGCCATGGTGCCGCGCCGCCAGGCCGACGGCCGCGCCTCCAGACCGATCCGGCGCAGCTCCGCCACCAGCGAGTCGGTGCGCTCCGGCGCCACGTCCAGCACCAGCAGCTTCTGGTACGGGGTGAGCCGCACCCGGCCGCTGCCGTGCGCCTCGGCCACGTCGGCGAGCCGCGCGAGCTGGGTGCCGGACACCCGGCCCACCACCGGGGCGGCGCCCACGTAGTTGGCGCCGTCGCGCTGCGGGTGCACGCCGATGTGGTCGACCGGCTTCGCCGGCAGCGTCGCGGCCGGGCCGTCGAGCAGCGCCCGGCCCAGGTACTCCTTCTCCAGCACCTCGCGGAACTTCGCCACGCCCCAGTCGGCGACCAGGAACTTCAGCCGTGCGCGGTTGCGCAGCCGGCGGTAGCCGTAGTCGCGGAAGATGCCGACCACGCCGGCCCACACGTCCGGCACCTCGGCCAGTGGCACCCAGACGCCGAGACGCTTGGCCAGCATGGGGTTGGTGGACAGCCCGCCGCCCACCCAGACGTCGAAGCCGGGACCGTGGTCGGGGTGCTCGACGCCGAGGAGGGCGATGTCGTTCGCCTCGTACGGGGTGTCCACCAGCCAGGAGATCGAGGTCTTGAACTTACGGGGCAGGTTGGAGTACGCCTTGTCGCCGACGTACCGGCGGACGATCTCGTCGATCGCCGGGGTCGGGTCGAGCACCTCGTCCCGGGCCACCCCGGCGACCGGGCTGCCCAGCACGACCCGGGGGCAGTCGCCGCACGCCTCGGTGGTCTGCAGGCCGACCGCCTCCAGCCGGCGCCAGATCTCCGGCACGTCCTCGACCCGGATCCAGTGGTACTGGATGTTCTGCCGGTCGGTGATGTCGGCGGTGTCGCGGGCGAACTCCCGCGAGATGTCCGCGACGACGCGGAGCTGGGCCAGGCTCAGCTCACCGCCGTCCACCCGCACCCGGAGCATGAAGAACTCGTCCTCCAGCTCGTGCGGCTCCAGCACGGCCGTGCGCCCGCCGTCGATGCCGGCCCGGCGCTGCGTGTAGAGGCCCCACCAGCGGAACCGGCCGCGCAGGTCCTGCGGGTCGATCGAGGCGAAGCCCCGGTGCGCGTAGATGTTCTCGATCCGGGCCCGCACGTTCAGCGGGTCGTCGTCCTTCTTGATCCGCTCGTTGGGGTTGAGCGGCTCGCGATGCCCGAGCGCCCACTGCCCCTCACCACGGGGCCGGCGGGGAGCCCGCGCGACCGGCGCCGGGGCGTCGGGCCGGGTCGTGGTGGTGGTGGTGGTGGTGCTGACCGCCATGGCGGCGTCCTCCGTTGTCTGCTGTGCCTGGAAGCGCGGACGCGGCGGCCGGCCCTGGATGAGGGCCGAGGACGGCGGTGTCGATGACGGCCGGCGCGGAACGCGCCCGAGACGGATGGGTCGGGCGTCGTCAGTGGGCCGGACAGATCGCGCTGCGGACGCGGCCGTAATCGACGTGGCGACGGGCCACGAAGCGGCGGATGACAGCGGCGGTCATAGGCCTCATGCTCCCACAGCCGCCGATGACGGGCCAATGACCGAGTGTGTGATCCCACATCACGGGCAGCGGCGCGCCATCGACCTCCTTGATCGAATCCGCCGCGCCGGCCCGGGCGGCGGTGGAGACAAATCGGCGGACCGGCCCGGCGGGCGCCGCCGCCGTGTGACGCTGCGGATTGTGACCCCGCACGCCGAGTCCACGCCGCCCCACGGCCGCCGGGAGTGGCCGGTGTGGGTGGTCCCCGGCCTGCTCACCCTGGTGGTCACCCTCGCCGGGATCGGCCACGCGCAGCCGTGGCGGGACGAGCTGGCGACCTGGAGCGCCGCCACCCGATCGGTCTCCGACCTGGTCCGGCTGGCCGGCACCATCGACGCCGCGACCGGGCCGTACTACCTGCTCATGCACGGCTGGACCACACTGTTCGGCACCTCCCCGACGGCGCTGCGGCTGCCGTCCGCGCTGGCCATGGCCGGTGCCGCCGCGCTCACCGCCCGGCTCGGCACCGAGCTGGCCGGCCCCCGGGCCGGGCTGCTCGCCGGGCTGCTCCTCGCCGTGCTGCCGAGCACCTCCCGGTACGGCCAGGAGGCGCGACCCTACGCGCCGGCCGCTCTGCTCGCCGTGCTGGCCACGCTGCTGCTGGTCGGGGCGCTGCGCCGGCCGACCTGGCGGCGCTGGACCGGGTACGCGCTCGCCGTCGCCGCGCTCGGCCTGCTCCACCTGATCGCGCTCACCCTGCTGGCCGGGCACGCCCTCGTGGTGCTGCTGGTCGCCCTGCGTGGTCCCGCGGCGGCCGGGATCGGCCCGGCCCCGGACCCGGCGGGCTCGCCCGCCCCGGTCGCCCGGACCGGGCTGCTGTGGCGGTGGCTGGTGGCGGTGCTGCTGGCGGCCGTGCTGGTCGCGCCGCTGGTGCTGGTGGCCCGGGGCCAGCGCGGCCGCCAGCTCGACTGGGTACGCCTGGTCCGCGTCGACGACCTGGCCGCGCTCCCCGGCGGGCTGGCGCAGAGCGCGGTGGTCGGCGGCCTGCTCGTCGGGCTCGCCGCGCTGGGGGCGGCCCGGCTCGGCCGGCGGGCACTACTGCCGGGGGCCACCGTCCTGCTGCCGGTGCTGCTGCTCTTCGCCGCCGGCACGGCGGTGCCGCTCTGGGTGACCCGGTACCTGTTCTTCACGGTGCCGTTCGCCTGCGTGCTGGCCGGGGCGGCGCTCGCCGGCGTACGCCTGGCGCCGGCGCTGGCCGTGGTCACCCTGGCGGGCCTGCTCGGCCTGCCGGACCAGGCGGCGCTGCGGCGCACCCACGAGTGGCCGCGGACCGCCCCGGTGGACTACGCGGGCGTGGCGCGGATCGTCGCCGACCACCAGCAGCCGGGCGATGCGATCGTCTACTCGCCCCGGCACAGCTGGCTCTTCCCCGATCTCGGGCTGGCGTACCACCTGGGGGCGCGCCGGCCCCGCGACGTGCTGGTGGTGCGCGACCAGCGGCAGCGGGCGGACCTCTGGGCGGCCGAGTGCGACCACCCGGCGGAGTGCCTGGCCGGCGTGGACCGGGTCTGGCTGGTGGTCACGGGACGGCGCGCCGACCCGCTGGCGGCGGTGCCCGGCGCCAAGGGCGACGCCCTGCGCGGCGCCTTCACGGTCCGCCAGGTGTGGCCCCGCCCCGGCCTCACGGTCGCCCTCCTCACCCGGTGACCCGCCACCGGCGGCAGGGCGGGGAAGCCGTCAGCCGCGGTCGGCGGTGCCGCGGGCCAGCGGGACGACCAGCATGGCCTCGGTGCCGCCCTCGGCGCCGTTGCGCAGCTCGATGGTGCCGCGCAGCTCGCCGGTGACCAGGGCCCGGACGATCTGGAGGCCGAGGTTGCCGCCCTTCTCGGCGTCGAACTGCTCGGGCAGGCCCCGGCCGTTGTCGGCGACCGAGACGTGCAGCTGCTTGCGGAACCGGTGCGCGGTGACCACCACGGCCGGCTCCGGCGCGCCCTCGGGGCCCGGCGCGCCCTCCTCCCCGGCCGGCGGGAAGCCGTGCTCGACGGCGTTGAGCAACAACTCGTTGAGGATCATCACGAGCGAGGTGGCGATCTCGGCGGGGAGCACGCCGAAGCTGCCCTGGCGGCGCATGCCGACGCTCACCTCGGTGGCCGCCACCTCGGTGGCGGCGCTGGCCACCCGGTCGACGATGCCGTCGAACTCGACCGCCTCGTCGCTCGACATCGAGAGCGTCTCGTGCACCAGGGCGATGGAGGCGACCCGGCGTACCGACTCCTCCAGGGCGACCCGGGCCTCGGGCATGGCCACCCGGCGGGCCTGGAGGCGGAGCAGCGCGGCGACGGTCTGGAGGTTGTTCTTCACCCGGTGGTGGATCTCCCGGATGGTGGCGTCCTTGGTGATCAGGGCGCGGTCGCGGCGGCGTACCTCGGTGATGTCGCGGACCAGCACCAGCGCGCCGATCGGCACCCCCGCGGGCATCAGCGGCAGCGCCCGGGTGAGCATGGTGGCGCCCCGGGCGTCGATCTCCCGCCGGGGCGGGGCGTCGCCGCGCAGCGCGGCGAGCACCGCGTTCGCCGCGTCGGTGCCTTCGAGCGGATCGCCGGCGAGCCGGCGGTGCAGCTTGGCCAGGTCCTCCCCCACGAGGTGGGAGGCGTAGCCCAGCCGGCGGTACGCGGACTGCGCGTTGGGGCTGGCGTAGGTGACCTTGCCGTTGGCGTCGAGCCGGACCAGGCCGTCGCCGACCCGGGGCGCCGAGGTGGTCTCGCCGGGATGGCGGGGCGGCGGGAAGGTGCCGTCGGCGATCATCTGCGCCAGGTCGTCGGCGGTGGTCAGGTAGTTCAGTTCGAGCTGGCTGGGCGTGCGCGCGGTGGAGAGGTTGGTGTCCCGGCCGACCACCGCCACGACCTCGCCGGACTCCCCGTCGGCGGTGCGGAGCCGCACCGGGATGGCCTCGTGCCGGGCGGGCACGTCGCCGTACCAGACCGGGTCGCCCTCCCGCCAGATCCGGCCCTGCCGGTGGGCGACCTCCAGGTGCGCCACCTCCGGCCCGCCGACGATCCGGCCGACCTGGTCGTCGAGGTACGCGGTCGGCGCGGTCGTCGGGCGGACCTGGGCCACGCAGAGGAACGTGCCGTCGCCGTCGACCGGCACCCAGAGCAGCAGGTCGGCGAAGGACAGGTCGGAGAGGAGCTGCCAGTCGCCGGCGATCCGGTGCAGGTGGTCGATGTCGGCCGGACGGAGCGCGGTGTGCTCCTCGGCGAGGTCACGGAGGGTGGACACGCTGAACAGCGTGCCACGCCCGGCCTCACATCGTCGCCGTGACCTTCTTCAACCCGCGCGGGGCGTCCGGGTCCTCGCCCCGGGCCAGGGCCAGAGCCAGGGCGAGCCGCTGGAGCGGCAGGATGTCGAGCAGCGGCGCGTACCGCTCGTCGACCTCGGGCACGGCCATCCGGGCGGTCGCCTCGACCTCGGCGGAGCCGACCACCACGACGTCGGCGCGGCGCTCGCCGAGCCGGGGCAGCACCTCGCGCATCGACCGCCCGCCGGGGCCGGAGCCGACCACGGCGAGCACCGGCACGTCCGGGTCGGTCATGGCGAGCGGGCCGTGCAGCAGGTCGGCGCCGGAGAAGGCGAGCGCCGGCAGGTAGGAGGTCTCCATCAGCTTCAGCGCCGCCTCGCGCGCCGTCGGGTACGCGTAGCCCCGGCCGGTGGTGACGAGCTGGGCCGCGAACCGGTAGCGCGGGGCGAGCTGCGCCGGGGTGGCGTCGGACAGGGTGCGCTCGGCCAGCTCGGGCAGGCGGGCCAGGCAGGCCCGCTCCTCGGCGGGGAGCACGCCGTCGCCGGCGCGTACGCCCTCGATGAGCATGAGCAGCGCGAGCAGCTCGGCGGTGTAGGTCTTGGTGGCGGCGACGGCCCGCTCGTGCCCGGCGGCGATGTCCACGCTCAGCTCGGCGGTGCCCACCAACGGCGAGTCGGGGTTGTTGGTCACGGCCAGGGTGAGCGCGCCGGACTCCCGGGCCACCCGCAGCACCTCGGCCAGGTCGGGCGAGCCGCCGCTCTGGCTGACGCCGACCACCAGGGCGTCGGAGAGGTCCGGCCGGGCGCCGAAGACGGTGACGGCGCTGGGCGAGGCGAGCCCGGCGGGCAGGCCCAGCCGGATCTCGGTGAGGTAGGCCGCATAGAGCGCCGCGTGGTCGGAGGTGCCGCGGGCGGTGAAGACCACGTGGCGGGGCCGACGCTCGGCGATCACCGCCGCGACCCGGGCGATGGCCCCGGCGTGCTCGGCGGAGAGCAGGCGGTGGTAGCCGGCCGGCTGCTCGTCGATGTCGGCGGCCATCCCGGCCCCTGGACGCGTCACGAAAGACTCCCTCCTGCGCGATTGCCGCGCGTTCGGTGCTCAGTCTTGCATCTTTCGGCGACTGAGAGCAAAGGAACGAACAGGAGTGCGCAGTGGATCACCATCCGGTCGCATGATCCCCTAGGCTTGCCCGGCTGGCGGACCGACCACCCGAGAGGACGACGTGCCCGAGGACGACCCCGCGCTCTCGGCGGAGGAGCAACTCGCGCTGGCCCGGCTGGCGCTGGCCGAGGGAGACCTCCGGCACGCCGCCGAGCACGTGGCCGGCGCCCTCGTCCAGGCCCCCACGCTGCCCGAGGTGCACGAGACGCTCGCCCGGATCGCCGCGGCCAGCGGTGGCGATTTGGATCTCTTCCCGCTCGGCCACCACGCCTTCGTCGGCGCGGTGGTGGCCCGCGCCCACCTGCTCGCCGCCGCCGGCCGGCCCGCCGAGGGGCTCGACCTGCTGGCCGCGGCCACCGGCTACGCCCCCGCCGCCGAGTGGGCCGCCGTGCCCTGGGTGACCGCGCCCGACCTGCCCGAACGACTCGATCCCGAGCGCACCGCCCGGATCCTCATGCAGGTCTGCGCGGCCGCACCCGACCCGGTCCCCCGCCGGCTGCGCGACCCGCTGCGCCCGTACCTCACCCTGGCCCGCAACGCGGTCACCGTGCATCCGGCCCACCCGCTGCTGCTGGGCGCGGCGTCCGCGCTGGCCCGGCGCCTCGGCGAGGTCCCCCTCGCCGTCACCTGGGCCTCCCGGGGGGTACGCACACAGCCCACCAAACTCGGCGAGGTGTGGCTCGGTTACGCGTACCGCAGCGCGGGCCGGACCCGGGACGCGCTCGCTGCGCTGGAACGGGCGGTCGCCCTCGACCCCGACGACCTGGCGGTCTACGCCGACATCGCCGGAACGCTGGCCGACAACGGCCGGCTCGACGCGGCGCTGGACTGGATCGACCGGGCGCTGGCCAGGGACCCGACCTTCGACTGCGCCGTGCACACCGCCCACCGGCTGCGCTTCCAGCGCGACGGGGACGTGGCCCACCTGGTGGCCCTCGCCGACTTCGTCCGGGACCACCCCGACGACACCCACGAGCACGGCGACCTGGCCGAGTGCTGCCGCGGGCGACCCTGGCTCGGCCAGGTGACCCCGGCCGGCGGGCCGGTGCTGGACGCGCTGCGCCGGGCGCTCGCCGCGGACGCCCCGGTCGCCGTACGCCTCGACGGGCTGGAACCGCCGAGCGCCATGCGGACCGCGGCGACGGCCGCGCCGGGGCTGGCCGTCGAGGTGGCCGCGGTGGCCGACCCGGACCCGCGCGAACCCCGCCGGGCCACCACCCGCCGGCTCTGGCGGTACGACGGCACGGTGGCCGCGCCCGCCCTGCCCGTCCCCTCGGCCGAGGCGGCGGACCGGATCCGGCAGCTCGCCCACCCGGCGTGGCCGCACCCGCCGGCCGCGTACGACGCCGCGGTGGGACTGGCCACCCTGGACCTGGCGGACCTGCTCGGCCTGCTGGTGCACCCGCCGGCCGCGCCGGCCACCGCCCTCGGGCGGGTGCTCGCCGGCCAGGACCCGTCGCTCTGGGTGCGCTGCGTGCAGGTCTGGGCCTGCCTCGGCCTCCTGCACCACCGCACCGACGAGCCGTGGGCGGACTCCACGCGGCGGCGGGTGCTGCTGGAACTGCTCTGGGACGTGGAGGACTGGATCACCGAGGCGGCGATGTTCGCCCTGGTCACCGCCGCCTGGGTGGACCCCGGCGTACGCCCCGACGTGGCCCGCGTGGTGGCCGAGCGGCTCGCCGACGTGGCGGCCGTGGCCCGCGAGCGCCGGGTGCCGATCGCGGTGTCGCTGGCCCACCTGGCGCTGGCCACCCCGGATCTCGACCCCGCCACCCGCGCGCTGGCCGACACCCTGGTAACCGGTCCTGGCGGGGCCGCCCGGCCCGGACCCCTCCGCCGCCTCTGGCACCGCGTCGCCGCGCTCCTGCGCCACCGCTGACGGCGGTCCGGGAAAACGACGCGGCCACGCCGTACCCGGGAACGGGTCGGCGTGGCCGCGGCGGGTGGGTCAGGCGACGGGGGACTTGCCGAGAGCGGCCTCGGCCTGGTCCTCCGGGGTGGCGTCGGCCGGCGGGGCCTCGTTCGCCGCGCGCAGCGGGACCTCCTTGATGAACCAGGCGAGGACCGGAACCGCGACGGTGAAGAAGACCGCCCAGAAGAAGACGTGCGAGATGGCGTCGGAGAGGGCGCCGAGCACGACCTCCCGCACCGGCCCGGCCAGCTCCTTGAGCTTCTCCAGGTTCATGGCGCCGCCCTCGCCCCCGCCCGCGAAGGCCGGGCCGGCGGCGGAGTCGGCGAGCCGGTTGGCGAAGATCGCGCCGAAGAGCGAGACGCCGAACGAGCCGCCGATGGACCGGAAGAAGGTGGCCGCGCCGCTCGCCGCGCCCAGGTCCTTCTGCTCGACGCTGTTCTGCGCGATCAGCATCGACGTCTGCATGAGGAAGCCCATGCCGACGCCGAGCACCACCATGTAGAGCGAGGAGACCGTCTTGCTGGTGCCCAGGTCGAGCTGGGTCAGCAGGCCCATGCCGGCGGTCATCACGACGCCGCCGACGATCGGGAAGGCGCGGTAGCGGCCGGTCTTCGTGATGGCCCGGCCGACCACCAGCGAGACCACCAGCATGCCGAACATCAGCGGGAGCAGCAGCAGGCCGCTGTTGGTGGCCGAGGCGCCCTGCACGGTCTGCTGGTAGAGCGGCAGGAAGTTCATGGCGCCGAACATGGCGAAGCCGAGCAGGAAACCGATCACCGAGATGAGGGCGAAGTTCCGGTTGGCGAACAGGCCCAGCGGCAGGATCGGCTCGGGGGCACGCCGCTCGACCAGGCCGAAGGCCACCAGGGCGACCAGCGCGAGCGCCGCCAGGCCGAGGATCTGCGGGGAGGCCCAGTCGTACTCGTTGCCGCCCCACGTGGTGACCAGCACGATCGCGGTGATGCCGACCGAGAGAAGCGCGGCGCCCAACCAGTCGATCTTGTGCTCGGTGCGGTACTTCGGCAGGTGCATGGTGGTGGCGAGGACCAGCAGGGCCACGCCGCCGAGCGGCAGGTTGACGTAGAACGCCCAGCGCCACGAGAGGTGGTCGGTGATGAAGCCGCCGACCAGCGGGCCGGCCACCATGGCGATGGCCATGATGCCGGCGATCATGCCCTGGTAGCGACCCCGCTCGCGGGGCGGCACGAGGTCACCGATGATCGCCATGACGCCGACCATCAGGCCACCGGCACCGAGGCCCTGGACGGCCCGGAACGCGATCAGCTCGATCATGCCGGTGTCGACACCGCCGAAGACGCTGGACCCGGACATGCCGCACAGCGCGGAGCCGACCAGGAAGACGACCACCGAGGTCAGGAAGACGGTCTTGCGGCCGTAGAGGTCGCCGAGCTTGCCCCAGATCGGGGTGGAGACCGTGGTGCCCAGCACGTAGGCGGTGACCACCCAGGTGAAGTGGTCCGCCCCGCCGAACTCGAAGACGATCCGGGGCAGGGCGGTGCTGACGATCATGTTGTCGAGCATCGCGAGCATCATCGCGATCATCAGGCCGAAGAGGACGACCCGGACGTTGGGCCTCGTCGCCACCTGGGCTGGTTGACTCATGGGTAAGCTCCCCCGAAGATCTGTGACCAACTTACTTGCCGTCCGGCTAGTTACCTTACTAGCCGGACGGTAAGTTGGACACCAGAAACCGTCAAGCGAATTGGGGTACGCAGGGTGAGGGAGAGCACAGGCGGCACGCGGGAGCGGATTCAGGCCGTCGCGCTGGAGCTCTTCACCGAGCAGGGCTACGAGAAGACCTCGCTCCGGGAGATCGCCGAGCGGCTCGGCGTGACCAAGGCCGCCCTCTACTACCACTTCAAGAGCAAGGACGAGATCGTCACCAGCTTCGTCGACGACCGGCTGCGCCGGATGGACGAGCTGATCGAGTGGGCCGGCACGCAGCCGGCCACGCTGGCGACCCGGCGCGCACTGATCAGCCGCTATGCGGACGCGATGTTCGCCGGCGAGCTGCCCACGGTCATGCGGTTCTTCGAGCAGAACCAGACGGTGCTCAAGAGCCTCGCCGCCGGGCAGCAGATGCGCGACCGGATGATGCGGCTGGCGCACGAGCTGAGCCGGGGCGACGACTCCCCCGCCGCCCAGCTGCGTGCCGTGCTGACCCTGTTCGCCGTGCACAGCAGCTGGTTCGCGGTCCGCACCCCGGGCATCACCGACGACGAGCGCAAGAAGATCGCCCTCGAGGTGGCCGACGAACTGCTCGCCCGGATCGCCGACGGCTCCTGAGCGGCGCGGCCGCCGGTCCGGTCCGGGTCAGGCGGGTCGGGTCAGGTCCAGGCGCAGGCCGAGCAGCTCCACGCCGGGCAGCGGGGTCCAGTCCTTCTCCGGCGCCCGCACGAACCCCAGCCGCCCGTAGAGCCGCTGCGCCACGGCGGCCATCCCGCTGCGTACGCAGATCACCACGGCCGAGCAGCCCAGCTCGGTGGCGCGTGCCACGCACGCCCCCACCAGGGCCGCGCCCGCGCCCCGGCCCTGCGCGGCCGGGTCGACCGCGAGCATCCGGAACTCGGCCTCACCGGGGCCGGCGAGTTCGGCGTACGGGGTGCCGGGCAGCACGAACGTCACGGCGCCCGCCACCGCACCGGTGACCTCGTCGACGGCGACCAGCACCTCACCGCTCTCCGCGCGGGTGGCCACGTCGGCGAGCACCGGTGCGTAGCCGGTCTCGCCCTTGAGCTGCCCGTCGGCCTCGTACGCGGCGACCGTCAGGCGCGCCACCGCCGGGAAGTCGGCCGGCTCCGCCCGACGGACGCGCAGCCCGGTCAACCGATCACCGCGATCAGGTCACCGTCCTGCACGACGTCGCCCTCGTTGACCGCGATCTGCTGCACCACGCCGTCGGACTCGGCGATCACCGGGATCTCCATCTTCATCGACTCCAGGATCACCAGGGTGTCCCCCTCGGACACGGTGTCCCCGGCCGATGCGACGACCTTCCAGACGTTCGCCACCATCTCGGCGCGGATCTCCTCGGCCATCTCCGGGCCCTCCCTCTCGACCGGTGTTCCTGCGAACGGTATCCAATCATGACGCCGCTCACGCCCGGGCACAGCGCGCCCGGCACACCGGTTCCGCCCCCTCCGGTCCCCCGGCACCGCCGTCGGCACTAGCATCAGCGCGGTCGGTTCCCGGCGCCCGGGACCCGCACACGACCTCCGCCGCGCTCGCCCGCGGCCGGACCGTGACCAGCACAAGGAGGCACAGCATGGCGAAGAAGGCCCGCAAGAAGAAGGCCCGCAAGAAGAGCGGCGCCAACCACGGCAAGCGCCCCAACTCCTGATCCCCGGATCGAGAGGCGCCGGCCCTCGGGGCCGGACACACCGGTGGCCCGGGTCCTCGTGGACCCGGGCCACCGGTGTCTTCAGCTCGTGCCCGCCGCCGTCAGTCGGCCAGCTCGCGGGACTCGGTGGTCTCGAAGACCACCAGCTCGGTCAGGCGGACCCGCAGCCGCTCGCGCAACTGCTCCGGCGCGGTCTCGTTGCCGCAGCAGCGGGCGACCAGCGCCTTCACCTCCTGCTCGATGCCGTACTCGCGCAGGCAGGGCCCGCACTCCTCGAGGTGGGTGCGGATGAGGACCCGCCGCTCCTCGGCGCACTCCAGGTCCAGGTAGTAGTAGACCTCCGCGAGCACCTCACGGCAGTCCGTCTCGTGCGGCTCTCCACAGCTCACGGTCACACCTCCCGGCCGGCGGCGGCGGTCGAACCCTTGGACGGCGCGGCGCTGAAGCCCCGCTCCGCCGCGTACTGCTCGAGCAGCTTGCGCAGATTACGACGGCCACGGTGCAGCCGGGACATCACGGTGCCGATCGGCGTGCCCATGATGTCGGCGACCTCCTTGTAGGAGAAGCCCTCGACGTCGGTCAGGTAGACCGCCAGGCGGAACTCCTCCGGCAACTGCTGGAGGGCCTCCTTGACGTCGCTGTCCGGCAGCCGGTCCAGCGCCTCGGTCTCCGCCGACCGCAACCCGCTGGACGTGTGCGACTCCGCCTCGGCGAGCTGCCAGTCGGTGATCTCGTCCGTGGGCGCCTGCACGGGCTGGCGCTGCCGCTTGCGGTAGGAGTTGATGTAGGTGTTGGTCAGGATCCGGTACAACCAGGCCTTCAGGTTGGTGCCCTGCTCGAACTGGTGGAAGGCCGCGTACGCCTTCAGGTAGGTCTCCTGGACCAGGTCCTCGGCATCCGCCGGGTTGCGCGTCATGCGCAGCCCGGCAGCGTAGAGCTGGTCGACGAAGGGCATCGCGTCCCGCTCGAAGCGGGCCCTGCGCTCGTCCGTCTTCTCGGTCGTCAACCGCACGTCCCCTCGCGTCGGATGCTTTCCCGCCGAGGATACGCGTACCCACCTGTCGGCAGATTCACTTCCGGACTGTGTGCTGGTGCTCACGGCCGACGCCGTCCCGGGCCAGTCCGGCGCGTCGAGCAGCCGCTTGAGCCGCTGCGCGTCCTGGTCGTCCCGTTCCCGGCTCCGTGTCTCGGTCGGCACCGGTCACCCCCCTCGGCTGGAAAAGTCATCCCGGGGGTAGTAACGCCCGCCGCCGGGCCGGACATTCCGTCGCCGCCCCACCCGTTCCTGGTCCCGGCCTCGGCCGCGACCGACGCTGGGACCAGGAAGGGCCTGGGAGGGTGGCCCCGGACGCCCGAACCGGGCGGCCGACACCATCCGTAGCAACGACCCGCCGCCACGGACGGTCACGCCGACGCCGCGCCGCCACCGCGTGTCGCCCGGACCGGTCAGGCCGGGACCCAGCCGCGGGCGCGGAGCCAGTCGCGGACGACCGCCGCGGTGGCCGCCGGGTCGCCGCGCAGGTCGTGCCGCTCGCCGGGGCGCGTCACCACCTCGACGCCGGCCGCGGGCTCGGGCACCCCGAACGGGTCCCGGTCGCCGTTGACGACCAGCGTCGGCAGGCAGGTGCGCAGCTCGTCGGCCCGGGAGCGCTCCGGCCGCCCCGGCGGGTGCAGCGGGAACGCCAGGGCGACGATGCCGGCCGCGCCGACCGCGTGCGCCGTGCGGCAGGCGACCCGGGCTCCGCTGGACCGGCCGCCGACCACCCAGCGGGCCGCCTCCGGGTGGCGGGCGCGGAGTTCGGCCAGCACCACCGTCCACGCCTCGTCGAGGTGTCCCGCCGGTGCGGGGGCGCGCCGCCCGGCGACCCGGTACGGCTGGGTCACCCGGACCACGCCCGCGCCGGCGCCGACCAGCGCGTCCCGGACCGCCACCAGGTCCGGGGCGTCGACGTCGCCGCCCGCCCCGTGGCCGAGCACCAGCACGGTGGTGCCGGCGGCCGGCAGGTCGGCGTGGATCCGGGCCGGTCCGCGGGGTGTCCCGATCTCGTCGCTGTGCCGCACCGGCCCATTCTGCGCAGGACACCGGCCGGCGCGGCCGTCAGGTGGCAAAATGCGTCGCCCGCGTTTTCGGGAAAACGCGGGCGACGGCGGAACGGGTGTCAGCGCGACGGCACCAAGGTGAGCAGGCGGTCACGGACCGGCGGGCCGGCCTCGTCGAGCGCGTCCGGATCCGGCTGCACCTCGCTGCGCCAGGCGACCAGCATGGCCCGCCGCTCGCGCGGTGTGGTGCCGCCCCAGACGCCGTGGCAGTCGCCCACCTCCAGTGCCCAGGCGAGGCACGACCCCTGGACGTCGCAACTGCGGCAGAGCGCCACGGCCGCGTCGGCCGGTTCGTTGGGCGCCGGAAAGAACGTCTCCGGATCCACGCTCTGACAGGTTCCTCTGGTCCGCCACGCCTCGTCGTGACGCCGCTCGCGCAAGGCCCGCAGCAGTCGCGGATCTCGCCGCGCGGCGGCCACCTCGTGCGGGCGGGGCATACGTGCCCGTGTCAATACACCCACCTCCCCCGTGGGACCGGCAATGATCATGAAGGATCGATGGGTGTCATCCGCCCCGTGCGAACAGACGCCCAACACCGGCGCTGTGTTCTATCGCACTTGCGCAGGCGCGGACAAGGGCCTCCGGCAAACATGGCTAAACGGCCGGGCGACGTTTCAGGCGCAACCCCGGCAAATCAGCACACGACAATGTGCTGAGTGTGATCAGAACAGGGTCATTTCCGTGTCTGCCTCCGCACGTGCCAGGGGGACCCGGGCGGTCAGCTCCGGGCCGTCGTTGCGGACGTCGCCGACCGCCGGCGAGACCGGGCGGATCTCCAGCCCGGCGAGCCAGGCCGGGGCGGGCGGCGCGAGCAGCCCGGCGGCCTCGGTGGCGGGGCCGAGCCAGGACGCCCAGCGCTCCCGGGGCAGCAGCAGCGGCATGCGGTCGTGCACCTCGGCCAGCTCGCCGACCGCCGCGGTGGTCAGCACACTGAAGGTGAGCCGGGCCTCGCCCTCCGGCTGCCAGAGCGACCAGATGCCGGCGAAGGCCAGCACCGAGCCGTCGCGCGGGGTCATGAAGTAGGGCTGCCGCCGGCCGTCGGCCTGCCGGACCCACTCGTACCAGCCGTCGGCCGGGACCAGGCAGCGCCGGCGGGCGAGCGACGGCGCGTACGCCCGGCTCGTGGCGACGGTCTCCACCCGCGCGTTGATCATGCGGGCGGCGCCCCCGGCGGTGCGGGACCAGTGCGGGACGAGCCCCCAGCGGCCGACGGAGAGCAGCCGGTGCCCCTCGGGGGCCAGCCGGACCAGCGGTACGGGATCGGTCGGGGCGACGTTGAAGTCCGGGCCGACCCCGCCGGTCTCGTCGGACGACTCGAACAGCGCGCTCAGGTCGCCCGCGCTCCGGGTCGTCGCGTACCTCCCGCACATGGCGCCAACGCTAACCCGCCGCCGTCGTTCCGGCTGTCCCGCCAACCGGGAGCAGGCACGACGGGCGGTTCCACCAGCCTGCGGAGTTGGCAGAATGTAGGGGTGGGGAATCTGACCGCGACGCGTCCGCCGCAGCCGTGGACCGCGCCGACCGCGAGCGACCCGGTCGCCGCGACACTGCGCCTGCCCGGCTCCAAGTCGATGACCGCCCGGGCCCTGGTGCTCGGCGCGCTGGCCAGCGGCCCGTCGACGCTCGACCGGCCGCTGCGCGCCCGCGACACCGAGCTGATGGCCGGCGGCCTGCGTGAGCTGGGCGCGCACATGTCGGTCTCCGACGACGACCGCTGGCTGGTCCGGCCGAACCCGCTGGCCGGCCCGGCGCACGTCGACGTCGGCCTGGCCGGCACGGTGATGCGGTTCCTTCCGCCGGTGGCCGGGCTGGCCGAGGGCCGGGTCACCTTCGACGGCGACCCGCACGCCCGGACCCGCCCGCTCGGCCCGCTGATCGGCGCGCTGCGCTCCCTCGGCGTCCGCGTCGACGCCCCGCCCGCCGGCAGCCTGCCGCTGACCGTCCTCGGCGCCGGCCGGGTCACCGGCGGCGAGGTGGTCATCGACGCCTCCGCCTCCAGCCAGCTCGTCTCCGGGCTGCTGCTGGCCGGGCCGCGCTTCGAGCGGGGCCTGGTCGTCCGGCACGAGGGGCCACCGGTGCCCTCCGCGCCGCACCTGCGGATGACCGTGCAGATGCTGCGCGCCGCCGGAGCCGCCGTCGACGACGCCACCCGCGACGTCTGGGCGGTCGAGCCCGGCCCGCTGACCGGTCGGGGCTGGGAGATCGAGCCCGACCTCTCCGGAGCGGCGCCGTTCTTCGCCGCCGCCCTGGTCACCGGCGGTGAGGTGACCCTCCAGGGCTGGCCCCGCAGCAGTCTCCAGCCGGTCGAGCAGCTGCGCGGGCTGCTGCACCGGATGGGCGGCGAGGTGACGCTGGGCACCGCCGGTCTGACCGTGCGGGGCACCGGCACGGTCCGCGGGCTGGACGCCGACCTCTCCGACGTCGGCGAGCTGACCCCGGTGCTGACGGCGCTGGCCATGCTCGCCGACTCGCCGTCCCGGCTGACCGGCGTAGGGCACATCCGCGGGCACGAGACCGACCGGGTCGCCGCCCTGGCGAAGGAGTTCACCGCACTGGGCGCCGACCTCACCGAGACCACCGACGGGCTGGAGATCCGGCCCCGCCCGCTGCGCGGCGGGACCTTCCGCACCTACGACGACCACCGGATGGCGCACGCCGCGGCGGTGGCCGGGCTGGCCGTCCCCGGCATCGAGGTCGACGACGTCTCCTGCACCTCGAAGACCATGCCGGAGTTCCCGGCACTATGGTCGGGGATGGTGACCGGCAAGAGCTGACGACGGGGGGACGTCCTGGCGACCAGGCGGCGGGAGTACGACGAGGACGACGTCCGGGTGCGACCGGGGAAGTCCTCGCGCCCGCGTACGCGCACCCGGCCCCGGCACGAGGACGCCGTCGACGGGTTCGTGATCGCCGTCGACCGGGGGCGCTACACCTGCGTGCTTCCCGACGCCGGGCCGGACGACCCGACCGTGACCGCCATGCGGGCCCGCGAGCTGGGTCGCAAGTCGGTGGTGGTGGGCGACCGGGTGAGCCTGGTCGGCGACACCTCGGGCGCCCCGGGCGCGCTGGCCCGGATCGTCCGGATCGCCGAGCGGCGCTCGGTGCTGCGGCGCACCGCGGAGGACGACGCCACCACCGCCGAGGGGCGCCTCGAACGCGTGGTCGTGGCGAACGCCGACCAGCTCGTGATCGTCAGCGCGCTCGCCGACCCGCCGCCGCGCACCGGGTTCATCGACCGCTGCCTGGTGGCCGCGTACGACGCCGACATCGAGCCGTTGCTCTGCCTGACCAAGGCCGACCTGGCCGGCCCGGAGGCGGTGCTCGGCTACTACACCGAGCTGGAGCTGCCGTACGTGCTGATCCGGCCCGACTCCGACCTGGCCGCGCTGCGCGCGCTGCTCGCCGGGCGGGTCTCGGTGCTGGTGGGCCACTCCGGGGTGGGCAAGTCGACGCTGGTCAACCGCCTCGTCCCCGAGGCCGACCGGGCGGTCGGCACGGTCAGCGCGATCGGCCGGGGCCGGCACACCTCGACCAGCGCCGTGGCGCTCCGGCTGCCCCTGGCACCGCGCGGCGACCTTGAGCCGCCGGAGGCGCACAGCGATCCGGGCTGGATCATCGACACCCCGGGCGTCCGCAGCTTCGGGCTGGCCCACGTCTCCGCCGAGAGCCTGCTGCACGGCTTCCCCGACCTGGTCGAGGGGACGGTCGACTGCCCGGCCAACTGCCAGCACACCGCCGAGGAGGCGGACTGCGCCCTCGACGCATGGGTGGCCGCCGGCAAGGCGGACCCGCGCCGGCTGGCCTCGTACCGCCGGCTGCTGGCCTCCCGCAGCGGCGAGGGCGACCCGCGTGAGCCGGAGCGGAACCCGGGGGATCCGCTCGCCGGTTCCTGACCGGCGGAACCCGGGCCACCCGCCGGTCGGGGCGGCGCGGGCGTCGCTAGCGTGTCCGGCATGACCGGGTACGCCGACGACCTCGCCCTCGCCCACCGGCTCGCGGACGCCGCCGACGCGGTCGCCACGGCCCGGTTCCGCGCCCTCGACCTGCGGGTCGACTCGAAGCCCGACCTGACCCCGGTCTCCGACGCGGACACCGCCGTCGAGCGGGAGATCCGCGCCCTGCTCGCCACCCACCGCCCCGCCGACGGCCTGCTCGGCGAGGAGTACGGCGAGCAGCCCGCCACCGGACCCGAGGGGCGGCGCTGGATCGTCGACCCGATCGACGGCACCAAGAACTTCATCCGGGGCGTACCGGTCTGGGCCACCCTGATCGCGCTGCTGGAGGGTGAGCGGCCGGTGCTCGGCCTGGTGTCCGCCCCGGCGCTGGGCCGGCGCTGGTGGGCGGCCCGCGGCGCGGGCGCCTTCGCCGGTCCCGACGCGGCCTCGGGCACGCCGATCCGCGTCTCCGGGGTGACCACCCTGGCCGACGCCAGCTTCTGCTACTCCTCGCTGACGGGCTGGGAGGAGACCGGCCGGCTGGACGCGGTGCTCCAGGTCATGCGGGACGCCTGGCGCAGCCGGGCCTACGGCGACTTCTACGGCTACATGCTGCTGGCCGAGGGTGCACTGGACGTGATGGTGGAGCCGGAGCTGTCGCTCTGGGACATCGCCGCGCTGGTCCCGATCGTCACCGAGGCGGGCGGCACGGTCACCGACCTGGCCGGGCGGCCGGCCCCGGCCGGGGACGCCTCGGGCGACCACAGCGCCGTCGCCACCAACGGCGCGCTGCACGACGACATCCTGGCCCGGCTCGCCCGGCCGGCCGCGCGCTGACCCGCCGACAACCTCTATCCTCGCCAGGTGGTGTCCTCCGGTTGGTGCTTCCTGGCGGCGATGATCGTCGCGTACGGCTTCGCCAACCTCCTCCAGTCGGTGGCCGCGGCGCGGACCACCGTGCACCACACCTTCGACCCCGGGCTGCTGCTCCGGCTGGCCGGCCACCGGACCTACCTGGTCGGGCTCTCCTGCCAGGTCGTCGGCTTCGTGCTGGCGTTCCTGGCCCGCCGGGACCTGCCGCTGTTCCTGGTCCAGGCCAGCGTGGCGGCCGGGCTGGGGGTGACCGCCGTGCTCGGCGTGCTGGTGCTCAAGTGGCGCCTGCCGGCCGCCGAGGTGGCGCTGCTGGTCCTCCTGTTCGGCGGGATCATCGCGCTGGTGCTGTCCGCGGAGCCGGCGCCGTCCCGGCAACTCGGCACCGCCGGACTGGTCGGCCTGGCGGTGGCGCTCGGGGTGATCGCCGTGCTCGGCTTCTTCGCCGCCCGGCTGCACGGCGCACCGGGCTCGGTGGTGCTGGGATCGCTGGCCGGGATGGCCTTCTCCGCCGCGGCGGTGGCGGCCCGGCCGCTCGCCTCGGCCGACTCGGCGGAGGCGTTCGTCCGCGACCCGCTGCTCTACCTGCTGATCGCCCACTCGGTGGTCGGCCAGCTCCTGCTCGGCCTGGCCATGCAGCGCGGCTCGACCACCGCCGCCGTGGCCGCCATGGACGCCGCCGGCGCGGTGCCCGCGGCGGTCATCGGCCTGCTGCTGCTCAACGACAGGATCTGGCCGGGGCGGGAGTGGCTGGCCGGGATCGGCTTCCTGGCCACGCTGGCCGCGGTGGTCGGCCTGACCCGCTACGCCGAGCCGCAGCACCACCACACGGTGGCCCGCAACCGGGAGCGGTCCATGATCGGTGCCGGCTCGGCGGTCCGCGCCCGGCGCTGAGTCTCAGGCCGCCTCGACGGGGCCGCGCTGCTCGGCGGCCACCTCGACGGGGCGGGGGGCCTCGACGGCCGGCTCGGCCGGCTTGCGCCGCCCGATGACCCGCTCGTAGAGCCGCTCCAGCGCGCCCGCCGTGCGTTCCCAGGTGTAGCTGCACCGCACCCGGTCCACCGCGGCGTGTCCGTAGGCGAACCGCCCGGCGTTGTCGGCGAGGATCCGGCGCAGGGTGACCCCGAGGGTGCGCACGTCTCCGGGCGGCACCAGCTTGCCGGTCACCTCGTCGACCACCGCGTCGGCGATACCGCCCATGGCGTAGCCGACCACCGGGACGCCGCAGGCCATCGCCTCCAGCGACACCCGGCCGGCGGACGAGTAGTGCGGGGTGCAGGCGACCACGTCGGCGGAGCGGTACCAGGTGGCCATCTGGTCGTGCGGAACCGCGCCGACCAGCTTCACCTGCTCGGCCACCCCGGTCCGCTCGGCCAGCTCGCGCAGCCGGCGCGCCTCGGCGTGGCCGGCGAGCTGCTCGGCCGGCGGGCCACCGGCGATCACCAGCTCGGCGTCGCCGACCAGCCGCATGGCCCGGATCAGGTCCTCCTGGCCGTGGCCGGCCGCGAGCCCGCCGACGGAGAGGATGCGCGCCCGCTGGTCGCGGGGGGCCGCCTCACCGTCCGGGTGGAACTGCGCGGTGTCCACCCCGGTCGGCACCATCGCCACCGAGGTCCGCTGGAGTCCCATCCGGGTCAGCTCGTCGACCTCGTCGTTGCACTGGGCGACCGCGATGTCCACGGCCCGGGTCAGCGCCCGTTCCAGGGGGATCCGCTCCCCCGGCCCGTCGTACCCGCGGCCGAGGTGGCGCAGCTGCTCGACACCGAGCGAGTGGAAGGTCTGCACGACCGGGATGTCGGTCTCGCGGACGGCGTGGGCCGCGGCCAGCCCGCCGACCCAGTAGTGCCCGTGCACCACCTCGGGGGCCCAGTCGCCGGCCCACCGCTGCGCCAGCCAGCGGCCGAACTCGGTGACGTACGGGACCAGCTCGGCGGTGGGCAGCGGGGCGGGCGGGCCGACGGGGACCCGCTCCAGGTGGTAGCCGTCCACGTCGACGGACTCCTGGCCCCGCGCGTCACGGCGCTCGTACACCCGGACGTCGTGGCCCCGTGTGGCGAGCTCGGCCGCCACCCGCGCGATGTGCTGGTGCGTCCCGACGGTGGGACCGTCGACGGACGGGCCGGCGTGCGCGCACACAAGGCCGACGCGCATGGTGCACCTCCATGCGTTCTCGCGAGCGGTGGGTCCTCCGGTCAGAGGGTCCCATTAACCAGACCCCGGTGCGCCGAAACCTGGCAGATCGGGAGCCCGCCCGACGGACCGTCGCACGAACGGGACAACGCGGCCCGGTCGGGTTCGTGGCAATCTGCCCCGCCCGGACCCCCGGCAACCGTGATCCGGGCGACTCCGTCGGCATGACCCGGCCGGACCGGGGGTACCGGCGGAGAATGCCTCTCACCCGCAGCCTCGACGACGCCACGATCGTGATCACCGGCGCCTCCAGCGGGATCGGCGCGGCCACCGCGTACGCGCTGGCCCGGCGCGGTGCCGACGTCGTGCTGGCCGCCCGGACCGAGGAGGCGCTGCGCCGGGTCGCCGACCGCTGCCGGGAGCTGGGCGGGCGGGCCCTCGTGGTGCCGACCGACGTGACCGACCCGGAGGCGGTGGAGCGGCTCGCGGCACGGGCGGCGGCCGAGTTCGGGCGGATCGACGGCTGGGTCAACAACGCGGCGGTGGGCACCGTCGGTCTCTTCGACGAGATCCCGGTGACCGAGTTCCGCCGGGTGGTCGAGGTGAACCTGCTCGGCACCGTCTACGGCAGCAAGGCGGCGCTGCCGTGGCTCGACGCGGCCGGCGGCGGGGTGCTGGTCAACAACGCCTCGGTGCTGGCCGAGGTCGCCATGCCGTACCAGTCGGCGTACAACGCCACGAAGCACGCCATCCGGGGACTGGCCGACACGGTCCGGCAGGAACTGCGGGTCACCGGCCGGGGCCACATCTCGCTCTGCACGGTGCTCCCGGCCAGCATCGACACCCCGTTCTTCCGGCACGCCGCCAACCACACCGGGCGGGAGCTGACCCCGCCGCCACCGGTCTACCCACCGGACCTGGTGGCCGAGACGATCGTCCGGCTGCTGCGCCGCCCGCGCCGCGAGGCGTACGCCGGTGGCGCGGCCCGGCTCCTGGGGCTCCAGTGGCGGCTCGCCCCGGCGCTGGCGGAGCGGGCGCTCGGCTGGTACACGGCGCGCACCCAGTTCGGCCCCGGCGCCCGCCTGGACGCCACCGGCAACGTCTTCCGCGCCGACGCGGCGGCCGAGCGGACCGACGGCTGGCAGGGCCGGCGCGGCCAGCTGCTCCGGCTGACGGCGGCCTTCGGGCTGGCGGCGGCCGGTACCGCAGTCGGCACGATGGCGGCGATGAGCCGGCGTTCCCGGACGGAGCGCTGATGAGTCCCGCCGACCGGACTGATGCGCGCCGGGGGGCGGCCATGCACAATGGGACGATCATGCCGACGGACGTGCGCTGCCTCGTGGAGACGGACGAGTCCTCCGCGGTCATCCGGCTGACCGGCGTCCTGGACCTGGCCGGGTTCGGCGCGGTCCGGGACGCGCTGCTCGCCCGGCTCTGGCGGCGGCCCGGCGCGGCGATCGTCGACCTGTCCCGGGTGCGGATCGCCGACCCTGCGGCCTGGGGCGTCCTCGACGAGGTGCACCGTGTGGCGGTCGACTGGCCGGCCGCCGGCCTGCTGGTCTTCGACCCGGCCGGCCGGCCGGTCTGCGCCGCGCCGGTGCACCGGTCCCTCGACGCGGCGCAGACCGCACTGCGCGACGCGCCGCTCGCCGCGGTGCTCACGGCCGACCTGCTCCCGGTGGTGTCGGCGGCCCGGGAGGCGCGGGCGCTGGTCACCGACGGCTGCGCCCGGTGGGGCGTACCGGAACTGGTCGAGCCCGCCGCCATCGCGGTCACCGAGATGGTCAACAACGTGGTCGCGCACGCCGGTACGCCGATGACCGTCCGGGTGGCGCCCCAGGACAGCACGCTGCACCTGGCGGTCCGGGACCACTCCGGGCGGCGGCCGGCGTACGCGGGGCTGGCCCCGGTCACCTCCACCGGCGGCCGGGGGCTGCTGCTCATCGACACGGTGGCCCGGCACTGGGGCACCACACCGCTTCCCGACGGCAAGGTGGTCTGGTGCGTGCTGCACGCCGAGGACGAGGCCCCGCTCCGGAACTGAGGCCCTTTTCGCCCCGTTCCTCCCGATCCACCCCGCCCGCTGCGGTTAATCGGGCGAGCGCAGTGGGTAGTTCCCCGTCATGCGCGACGACGAGTACCCCGCCCCCGTGTCCGACACCGAGGCGAACGGCCTGCCCGGCAC
This sequence comes from Micromonospora sp. NPDC004551, assembly GCF_040609975.1. Classification (NCBI taxonomy): domain Bacteria; kingdom Bacillati; phylum Actinomycetota; class Actinomycetes; order Micromonosporales; family Micromonosporaceae; genus Micromonospora; species Micromonospora sp. NPDC004551. The sequence goes on from NZ_JBEXLM010000022.1 coordinate 59,740, forward strand.
CGCCGACGACGACTCGACCGCCGACGACGACGTCCTGACCGGGCGCGAGGCGGACGGGCCGGACCCGGCCCAGCTGCCCGCCGACCGCACCCCCGTGGCCGTGGACCGCTTCGGCACCACGGCCGAGGAGCAGCTCGACGGGGAGTCGCTCGACTACAAGCTCCAGCGCGAGCAGTACGAGCGGCCCGCCGACGACCCGCTGGCCGGCCCGGTCGACCCGGACATCGCCGCCGAGGCGGACAGCGAGGAGGCCGCCGCGCAGGCCCAGCTCGACGCCGACGTGATCGACCCGGGCCCGACCTCCGACCCGCACTCCCCGGTCTCCATCTACGACCACGGGCAGCTCGGCACGGTCGCCGACCACCAGGTGGGGCGGCTGGTCGAGCCGGACGAGGGCGCACACACCGACCAGGAGACCGACAACGTCGCCTACGACGCCGGCGCGGCCGGGGGCGGGGCGACCGCGGAGGAACTGGCCGTCCACGAGACCCGGCCGCCCGCGGCGAGCTGACCCTCAGTCGTCCAGGCCCCGCTCGATCGCGTACCGGGTCAGCTCGACCCGGTTGTGCAGCTGGAGCTTGCCGAGCGTGTTCTGCACGTGGTTCTGCACCGTCCGGTGCGACAGCCCGAGCCGCTCGGCGATCTGCTTGTACGACAGGCCCTTCGCCACCAGACGCAGCACCTCGGTCTCCCGCTCGGTGAGCCGGGGTGCCTCGTCGTGCGGGGCGGCCGGCGCGGCGGCCAGCCGCCGGTACTCCCCCAGCACCAGTCCGGCCAGGCCCGGGGTGAAGACCGGCTCACCGGCCGCCGTCCGGCGTACCGCGTCCAGGAACTCGGCCGGCGCGGCCGACTTCAGCAGGTAGCCGGTGGCGCCGGCCTTGACCGCGTCCAGCACGCTCTGCGGCTCGCCACTGGCCGACAGCATCAGCACCCGTACCTCGGGCAGCACGGCGCGCAGCCCCTGGATCACCTCGACGCCGGAGACGTCCGGCAGTTGCAGGTCGAGCACGACCACGTCCGGGCGGGCCGCCGCGGCCACCCGGACCGCCTGGCGCCCCTCCCCGCTGGTCGCCACCACCAGGTGACCGGCCTCGGTGAGGTCGCGGGCCACGCCCTCCCGCCACATCGGGTGGTCGTCGACCACCATCACCCGGATGCTCACCGGCCACCCCGCGGCACGGTCAGCTCGATCTCGGTGCCGGCGCCCGGGGCGGAGACGATGCGCACCTCGCCGCCCAGGTCGGCCACCCGGCCCCGGATGGACTGCGCCACCCCGAGCCGGCCCTGCGCGGCGGCCTCGGCCAGCCGCCCGTCCGGGATCCCCGGCCCCTCGTCGCGTACCGAGACGGTCACCGTCTCCCCCTCGTCCTCGATCAGCACCCAGGCCCGCCCGCCGGCGTGCCGGGCCACGTTGTCCAGGGCCGCGCCGACCGCGGCGGCCAGCTCACCGGCCAGCCGGTCGGGCAGCGGCACCGGGGTGGCCGGCGCGGCCACCTGCACCACCGCCGAGGCGTACCGGTCGAGCAGGTCCCGCAGGTCCCGGTCGCCGCCCGTGCCGTCCGGGGCGGCGCCCGCCCGGCCGATCAGCGCGCGCAGCGCGGCCTCCTGCTCACCGGCCAGCCGGGCCAGCTCGGCGGCCTCGCCGTCCAGGTCCGCCCCGCGCCGCCGCACCAGCGCCAGCACCTGGAGCACCGAGTCGTGGATGTCCCGGGCCAGCCGCTCCCGCTCCCGGGTGGCCGCCTCCAGCTCCACCGCCCGCTCCAGCCGCGCCTCGGCCTCCACGGCGAGCCGGGCCACGTGCCCCACCACCACACCGGCCAGCAGCATGAGGATCACCCCGGTGAGCGAGGACTGGCTGATCCGCTCCCGGGTGGCCAGGTCGACCCCGCCGAGTACCAGCGCCGCCACCGCGCCGCGCCGCCGGCCGCCGGAGACCGCCCAGGCCAGCACCGGCCCGGCCAGCCAGGCGACGGTCAGGGTGGGCACGCCGGCGGCGAGCGCCGCGCGGCCGACAACCCACGGCGTGGCCAGCATGATCGCCAGCACCACGCCGAGGTCGGCCAGGAGCAGGGGCCAGCGCCGGCCGGAGGGCCGCGCGTAGCCGGCCGTGGCCGCCCCGGACCAGGCCAGCATCCCCAGGAGTACGCCGCCGGCGGCGACCGGGTGCGCGTAGCGGTGGGCGTCGCGGAGCACCAGCACCCCCACGTACGCCAGCGAGGCGAAGCGGAACACCGCGATGGACCGCCACAGCGGGCCCTCCAGGCCACCCGGGGACGACGGCATGCGGGACACCCTGCCACAGCCGCGCACCGGCAGCCCGTGAGGTGCGGCGCGAGAAACCCTGACGTACGGTGGAAATGCCGCGAAAATCACCGAGATCCATCGTCGGGACGGGGCCATGACGAACGCAGAACCCCCCGCACCGCGTACGGTTGTGCCCATCGAACATTCCCTCCTCATCGCCGAGGCCTTCACCCAGGCCCAGGTGACCGAGCTACGGCACTCGGTCACCTCCTGCGCGCACGCGGCGGGGTTGCTCGGGCAACGGCTGGACGACTTCGTGCTGGCGGTCAACGAGCTGATCACCAACGCGGTCCGGCACGGTGGTGGCCAGGGGCGGCTGCGGCTGTGGCGCCGCCCCGGCGAGCTGGTCTGCGAGGTCGCCGACCACGGCCACGGGATCAGCGTGCAGCGGCTCAGCGACCGCGCCCGGCCCGCACCGGACACCGCCGGCGGCTGGGGCCTCTGGCTCGCCCGGGAACTGAGCGACACCATGGCGGTGGAGACCGGCGAGGCCGGCACGGTCGTCCGGATCACCACGGCGCTGGCCGCCCAGGCCGTCGCCGACGACTGACCGGGCGGCCGCGCCCGACCTCAGCCGAAGAGGGCGCTCACCGACTCGCCGTTGTGGATCCGCCGCATCGCCTCGGCCAGGGCCGGCGCCACCGAGAGCACCTCCAGCTTCGGCACCCGCTTGTCCTCCGGGATCGGCACCGTGTTGGTGCAGACGATCTCCAGCACCCCGTCCTGCTCGCTGAGCCGCTTCAGCGCGCCGCTGGAGAACAGGCCGTGGGTGCAGGCCAGCCGGATCGAGCGAACCTGCCGCTCGCGCAGGTGGCTCATCAGCTCGATGACCGTGCTGCCCTTGGCGATCTCGTCGTCCAGCACGATGACGTCCCGGTCGGCCACCTCGCCGATGATCGTGCTGATCTGCACCCGGTCGTCGCTGTACCGCTGCTTCGCGCCGGCCGCCACCGGGGTGCCGAGCATCCGGGCGAACGCCGCCGCCTCCTTGGCGTTGCCCAGGTCCGGCGAGACCACGACGGTGTTGCTCAGGTCCCGGCCCCGGAAGTGGGCGGCCAGCTCGCGCAGCGCGTGCAGGTGGTCCACCGGCACGCTGAAGAAGCCGTGCACCTGCGGCGAGTGCAGGGTCATGGCGAGCACCCGGTCCGCGCCGGCCGAGGTGAGCAGGTCGGCGACCAGCCGGCCACCGATGGAGATGCGCGGGGCGTCCTTCTTGTCCGACCGCGCGTACGCGTAGTGCGGCAGCACCACGGTGATCCGGCCGGCGGACGCGCCGCGGGCCGCGTCGATCATGAGCAGCAGCTCGACAAGGTGCTCCTGCACCGGCGGCACCAGCGGCTGGATGAGGAAGACGTCACGCTCCCGGCAGTTCGCCTGCAACTGCACCTCGAGGCAGTCGTTGGCGAACCGGGACACCCGCACGGGGTGCAGCGGGACGTCGAGGTGGGCACAGATCTCGGCGGCGAGGTCCGGGTGGGCGGTCCCGCTGAACACGGCAATGTCACGCACGTCTGCCGATCGTACGGGTGGGCGGGTGCCCGGCGGAGGACGCTCCCGCGTGCTCAGGCCCAGCGGTTGCCGGTGAGCTTCTCGTAGACCTCGACGTAGCGGGCCCGGGTCGCCTCGACCACCTCGGCGGGCACCTCCGGGGCGGGCGGCTGACGGTCCCAGCCGCTGCCGGTGGCCCAGTCGCGCACGTACTGCTTGTCGAAGGAGAACTGGGCGCGACCCGGCTGGTAGGACTCGGCCGGCCAGAACCGGGACGAGTCGGAGGTGAGCAGCTCGTCGGCGAGGATCAGGGTGCCGTCCGGCGCCCAGCCCAGCTCGATCTTGGTGTCGGCGATCAGGATGCCCCGGTCGGCGGCGACCTCCGCGCCCCGCCGGTAGACGTCGATGGTGATCTGCCGCAGCCGCTCGGCGGTCTCCGCGCCCACCTTGTCGACCACCTCGGCGTAGGTGATCGGCTCGTCGTGCTCGCCCTTGGGCGCCTTGGTCGACGGCGTGAAGATCGGCTCGGGCAGGATCGACGCCTCCACCAGGCCGCGGGGCAACTCGACGCCGGAGACCGAGCCGGTGCGCCGGTACTCGGCGAAGCCGCCGCCGGTGAGGTAGCCCCGGGCGACGCACTCGACCGGGACCATCTCCAGCCGCCGGCAGCGGATCGCCCGGCCGGCGAACTCCGCCGGCACGTCGGTGGCCGAGATGACGTGGTTCGGCACCAGGTCGGCCAGCTGCTCGAACCACCACAGCGACAGCGCGGTGAGCAGGCGGCCCTTGTCCGGGATCGGCGTCGGCAGCGCCACGTCGTAGATGGAGACGCGGTCGGAGGCGACCAGGATCAGGTCCTCGCCGTCGGCGTAGACGTCCCGGACCTTGCCCGAGTGCAGAAGTTCCACGGCGCCTAGTACACCATGCGCAACGGCGGCGCCCGGTGCGGCCACCGATCGTCCCGTGCCGCCGGGGATTTTGTGTTGCCGAGGCGCGTGCGGTGCCCTACCGTCCCTTTCCGCACCTCCCGGTGCGCCAGGCAACGGCTACTCCGCTCATAACGGGGAGACGCGGGTTCGAATCCCGCCGCCGCCTCGCGGCGGTGTCGACCAGCGGCCCAGGTCACCTATGGCCCGCAAGGGCCAGTCGCCGTCGCCGCTGAAGATCTCGGGAGGCGCGACCACGCCGCATACCCGGTGCGCAGGCGACGGTTACTTCGGGACCCGCAGGTTGGGGGTTCGAGTCCCCCGAGGCCCTCGGGCCGATAGCTCAATCGGACAGAGCGGCGGGCAGTCCGTCGCCGACTTCCGACCTCGGGTATGCGGTGTGGTGGCGTCCTCCGGCCTCGACCGACATGGGGGACGTGATGGCCAAGCTCAACCGCAAGCCGCGCCGGAACCGGCGCGACGGGATCGTGACCGCCGAGGGCGCGCCGGGCTTCACCCGCGAGCCGCGCACCGAGCTGTTCCTCCTGGCCGTGTCGAACATGGTCGGCGAGGACACCTTCTACGAGGCGGCCGCCGACCGGGACGCCCGCTTCCGTGACCTGGTCGCCGCCATCGCGGTCGCCGACCCCGACCGGTTCGCCCGGTTCGTGCCGTGGCTGCGTACCGGTGCCATGCTGCGGTCGGCGTCGGTGGTGGCGGCCCTGGAGGGCGCCCATGCGCAGGTCGCGGCGGGCGTGCCGGGCTCCCGGGCGGTCGTGAACGCGGCGCTGCAGCGTGCCGACGAGCCGGGCGAGGCGCTGGCGTACTGGCTGGGGCGTTACGGCCGGGCGCTGCCGAAGCCGGTCAAGCGGGGCGTCGCGGATGCGGTCGGGCGGCTCTATCACCAGCGCAGCCTGCTCAAGTACGACTCCGGCAGCAGCGCCGTCCGGTTCGGTGACGTCATCGACCTCACCCACCCGAGGGCGACGGACGACCGGCAGGGTGACCTGTTCCGGCACGCGCTGGACCGGCGACACAAGCGGGACAACCCGCTGCCGTCGTCGCTGACGCTGCTGGCGGCCCGGGCCGAGCTGATGGCGTTGCCGGTGCAGCGGCGCCGGGAGGTCACCGACCCGGCGGTGCTGGGCGCGGCCGGCATGACGTGGGAGGCGCTCGCCGGCTGGCGGCAGACCACCATGGACGCCGCGGCGTGGGAGGCGATCATCCCGACCATGGGTTACCTGGCGCTGCTGCGCAACCTGCGCAACTTCGACCGGGCCGGTGTCGGTGACGCCGTCGCCGAGACGGTGGCGGCGAAGCTGTCCGACCCCGGCGAGGTCGCCCGGTCGCGCGTCCTGCCGATGCGCTTCCTGTCGGCACACAACGCGGCGCCGAGCCTGCGGTGGGCGTACCCGTTGGAGAAGGCCTTGCAGCACGCGCTGGCGAACGTACCCGCACTGGACGGTCGAACCCTGATCCTCATCGACACGTCCGGGTCGATGACCAGCGCGTTCAGCAAGGACGGCACGCTGCGCTGCTGGGACGCGGCCACCGTGTTCGGGCTCGCGCTGGCCGCCCGCGCGCAGGACGCCACGGTGGTGTCGTTCTCGAACGCCACCCGGGTGTTCCCGACCGTGGCGGGTGAGTCGGTGCTGGCGGCCGTGCGCCGATTCAAGGAGGGCGGTTACTTCTACGGCGGCGGGACGGAGACCGAGCAGGCGGTGCGGACGCACTACGCCCGGCACGACCGGGTGGTCATCCTCACCGACGAGCAGGCGCACTGGCACGGCTCGGCGGACGTGGCGGCCGCGGTGCCCGCACAGGTTCCGGTGTACACGTGGAACCTGGCCGGATACCGGGTCGCGCACACGCCGGCGGCCGGGAACCGGCACACGTTCGGCGGGCTGTCCGACGCCGCGTTCGCGATGATCCCGCTCATCGAGGCCGGATCCCGCGACCGGTGGCCGTTCTAACCTCCGCCGCGGCGTCGGCCCGCTGAGGCCGACGCCGCAGGCGGGGTGGGACCCCGTGCCCGGCGACGTTGACACCTCCACCCGGCGCCTGTGTAAATGGTCCGTCCGCAGCAGCCGCCCGCACCCCGGGAGAGACCCGTGCGCGCACCGCCCCCCGTACCCCGCCCCGGCGTCGACCGGCGGCGGCTGCTCGGCGCGCTGACCGGGCTGCCGCTGCTCGCCGGCGGGCTGGCCGGCTGCGGCCCGGAGGCGGAGGCCCCGGTGGCGGACGGTCCGATCGAGCTGTCGGTGTTCTGGTGGGGCGGGGCCCGGCGGGCCGAGGCCACCGAGAAGGCGCTGGGCCTCTACTCCCAGCAGAATCCCCGGGTCAGCTTCCGGGTCACCTGGCAGGGGCTGGCCGGCTACTACGACCGGCTGGCCACCCAGGCCACCGGCGGCAACGTGCCCGACCTGTTCCAGATCGACGACACGCTGCTCACCGAGTACGCCCACCGGCAGATCGTCCTCGACCTCACCGCCCACGTCGCCGACAACCGGCTCGACCTGCGCGGCCTGCCCGAGCACCTGGCCCGGTACGGGCGGGTGGACGAGCGGACCGTGGCCGTGCCCGCCGCGCAGACCAACGCCGCGCTCGTCTACAACCGCGACCTGCTGCGCCGGCTGCGGTTGCCCGAACCGCACACCGGCATGTCCTGGCGGGAGTACGCCCGGTGGGCCGCCCGGGTCACCCGCACCTCCGGCAACCGGGTGGCCGGCACCATGGACCCGTCGGGCGACTACCGCGCGCTGTGGCTCTGGCTCCGCGGCCAGGGCAGCGAGCTGTACCAGGGGCGGCAGCTCGGCTTCAGCTCCGGCGAGCTGCTCGACTGGTTCGAGTTCTGGGAGGTCGCCCGGTACGACCGGGCCACCCCCAGCGCCGCCCTGGTCGAGCAGGCGGACAGCGGCGAGCTGGCCCGCCAGCTCGTGGTCACCGGCCACGCGGCCGCCTCGTTCGCCTGGTCGCACCAGCTTCCGGAGCTGCAACGGCTCACTGACGACGAGCTGGGCGTGACCGCCTTCCCGGGCACCCCGGCGGCGCAGTGGCCCCGGGCGTCCATGTACTGGGCCGCCTTCCGCGGCAGCCGCCACCCGGGTGTGGTCATCGACGTGATCAACTTCCTGACCACCAACGTGGCGGCCGGCCGGATCCTGGGCATCGAGCGCGGCCTGAACGCCGCCGTGCCGGTCCGCACGTTCGTCGTCGACGGCGTCACCGACCGCACCGAGAAACGGGTGGTGGCCCTCGGCGCCGAGCTGGCCGAGCTGGCCGGGCCGGCGCCCGCGCCGCCGCCGAAGGGGCACGCCAAGGTGCGTACCCTGCTCATCGACGCGGCCGAGAGCATCCGCGCCAAGCGCGCGGGCGCCCGCACCGCGACCTCGCGGTTCATGGCGCAGGCGGCGGCCGCCCTGGCCGAATGAGGGCCGCCCGCTGCGGCCCGGAGGGCGCGGCGGGCGGACCCGTTCCCGTCAGCGCGGCGGGCCGCCGCGCCGGCCGCGCATCAGGCGCAGCACCAGCAGCACGATCACGACGACCACCACCAGGCAGCAGAGCAACCCGAGGAAGCCGCCGCCGCCCCGGGACCGCCGCCGGGCGGCCTCCACGACCAGCTCGCCGGTACCCGTGGAGGCCCAGGCCGCGACCGGCACGAACACCGAGAGCACGACCGCACCGAGGACCGCGCTGAGGCGGCCCCACCATCTGTTCCAACCAGACATGCCCCCATCCTCGCCGAGAAGCGCAACCCTGGCAGGACGGACGGGCCGGATCATCACGGCCGGAGATGGCGAAAGGCCCCGGAGTTTCCTCCGGGGCCTTTCGTGACAGTAGCGGGGACAGGATTTGAACCTGCGACCTCTGGGTTATGAGCCCAGCGAGCTACCGAGCTGCTCCACCCCGCGTCGGCTCGTACAGCCTATCGCATGTCCGCCGTGGAGATCAGCCGGGTTCCCCGATCCGGCCGGGGTCGGATCGGGGCCGGCATGACGAAGGGCCCCGGAGCGAACTCCAGGGCCCTTCGTGAACGAGTAGCGGGGACAGGATTTGAACCTGCGACCTCTGGGTTATGAGCCCAGCGAGCTACCGAGCTGCTCCACCCCGCGTCGGCTCGTTAACCGTAGCGCACAGAACCCAGGAGGCGCAAAACGGGCCGTCAGGCCAGCCACCGCCGGATCGCGTCGACCGCGCGGCGGCTGTCCGCGTCGAACTGCGCGCGCTCGGTCGACGTGCTCTCCCAGCCCTGCTCCCAGAGCACGGTGACCACGTCGCCGAAGCGGATCGCGCGGACCAGGTGCACCTCGTCGCCACCGGTCGGGTCCCCGTTCGCGTCCCGGTACGGCGTCCGGACCTCGAACAGGACCGACTCGTCGCCGTAGCCGGTGTCGGGCAGCAGCCGCTGGCGCCACGTCACACCCTGCGCGTCGGCGGCCGACCGCACGGGGCAGTCCGCGACGGCCTGCCGCAGCTCGCGCAACGCGTCGTCCGCAAGTCCGGCCCGGTAGACGGCGACGCTGTGCCGGTAGCTGCCCGCCGGCACCTCCTCGGCCGGCGCGCCCGCCCGCCGGAAGGGCAGCGTCCGGGCCCGCCGCGCGACGAGCTGCGCCTCACCCGGCACGGCGCCGCAGAGCTCCGGCAGCACCGGTCCGGGGCCGAACTGGTTGCCGGTGCCCGCGTCGTTGGCGGCCGGCAGCGCGAAGAAGGCACGGTCCGGGATCGCGGTCGGGGTGGTGGCGGTCGGCCGGGCGCCGGTGGTCGGCGCGGCCGGCGGCCGGGACGGCGTCGTCCCGGTACGGCCCGACGAGGGCGTCGGTGACGCCGTCGCGGGGCGGGACGGTGCGGGCGTCGCGGTGGGGCCGGTCGTGGGCGTGCCGGCGGGCGGCCGGGGTGGCGCGTCCGGGCCGGCGGCGAGCACCAGTTGCGCGCCGACGGCGGTGCCGGCCACCAGCCCGACGACGGCCAAGGCGCCGACCGCGGCCCGCTGCCGCGCCCGGCGGTCGGCATCGCGGCGCACCCGGTCGGGGGCGGGGAGCACCCGCTCGTCGGTGTCCTCCGCGAGCGCCCGGTAGAGGCGGGTCAGTTCACGCGACATCGTTGACCTCCAGCTCCTCGTCGGCCACGCCGGGCAGCAGCTCGGCCAGCCGGGACCGGCCCCGGGACAACCAGGACTTGACGGTGCCGGTGGGGACCCCCGCCTCCCGGGCGATCTCCTCCACCGACAGGTCGAACAGGTAGTGCAGGGCGAGGGCCTGCCGGTGCCGGGCCGGCAGCTGCCGCAGCGCCGCGACCAGCAGGACGCTGTCCTCGCCCGGCGGCCCGACGTCGGCCGGCGGGCCGGTGCGGCTGGCCGCGAGCCGCCAGCCGCGCAGCCGCCGCCAGCGGTCCGTGGCGAGGCGACTGATCACCAGCCGCAGCCAGGCCTCCGGCGCGGGGTGGGCGGCCAGCCGGGCCCACTGCCGCCAGGCCCGGGCGTACGCCTCCTGGACCAGGTCCTGGGCCTCAGCGGCGTCGTCGGTCACCGCACGGCCGTACCGCAGCGCCCGCCCCGACGTGCTGCGGTAGAAGTCGTCGAAGCTCGTCGCGTCGCGCATCTGGACTACCGTCTCCCCTCACGCCCACCTGCACTGATGACGGTGGAGGCGGGCACCGGGTTGCGGGTGTTCCGGACCGGTATGCGACACGAGCCCGTGGCCCGCGACCGCTACGGGTCGCGGACCACGGGCTCGCGTGGTCGGTTCGGCGTCAGCCGTTCGGTGTCGCGGAGGGCGAGGCCGGCGGCGACGCCGAGGGGCTGCCGCTGGGGCTCGGGCCGGGCGACGGGTTGGCCGCCGTCTGCGCCTGCTGGAACGCGCTCATGGCCTCGTCGAGCGCCTTCAGCGCCCGCCCGTACCGCTCGAAGTCGCCGGACGCCTGCGCGGCCTTCACCTCGGCGATCGCGCTCTGCACCTTGCCGGCCGCCTCGGCCAGCTCGCCGGTGAGCACCGGCGGGCTGGTGCCGCCGGTCGTCGGCGGGTTGTCGCCGGTGCTCGGCGGCGGGCTGCCGGAAGGCGCCCGTTTGCCCTGCTCGACGAGCTGCTTGATGCCGTCGCTCAGATTGTTGGCCAGCACCACGTACGAGCCGCCGTCGCCGTAGGAGAGCAGCACCTTCTGGAGCAACGGGTACGCGTCCTGGTTGCTGCTCTTCACATAGACCGGCTCGACGTAGAGCATGCCGTCGGCGAAGGGCAGCGACAGCAGGTTGCCGTACTGCACCTGCGCCTGGTTGGAGGAGAGCAGGTTGAGCTGCTGCCGGATGTCACCGTTGTTGGTCATCTGCTGGTGCACCTGCGCCGGCCCGGAGATCCGGGTCTGATCCGGCAGCTCCAGCACCTCCAGCTTCGGCTGCCCGTCGACGTACGACCCGGAGACCAGCGCGGCGAGGTTCTGCCGCCCGTTCGGGGTGACCGCCGAGGTGAGCTGGAAGCGCGGCCCCTCCTGCCCGGGGAACTGGGTGAACAGGTAGTACGGCGGCTGCTTCTGCCCGCTGTCCGGCGCGTCCGGCACGTTCGGCACCTGCCAGAAGTCCTGGCCGGAGTAGAAGTCGCCGGGGTCGGTGACGTGGAACTTGGTGAGCAGGTTGCGCTGCACCTTGAACAGGTCGGCCGGGTAGCGGAAGTGCTCGGCCAGCTCCGGCGGGATGTCGCCCTTGGGCAGCACCAGGTCGCCGCCGAACGCCTTGTTCCACGCCTTGAGCACCGGGTCGGTGTCGTCGAAGGCGTAGAGCTTCACCGTGCCGTCGTACGCGTCGACGGTCGCCTTCACCGAGTTGCGGATGTAGTTGACGTTCTCCCGGGCCAGCTGGAAGGTGCCCCGCCCGGTCAGCTCGTCGGCCGTCTCCGCCTGGAGGTTGACCCGCTCGGCGTACGGGTAGGTCGCCGCGGTCGTGTAGCCGTCGATGATCCAGATGACCCGGCCGTTCACCACCGCCGGGTACGGGTCGCCGTCCAGGGTGAGGAACGGCGCGACCTTCTCCACCCGGTCCCGCGGGTTACGCACGTAGAGCAGCTTCGAGTCGTCGTTGACCGCCTCGGAGAGCAGGAAGTTGGACTCCTGCTCCTTGATCGCGTAGAGCAGCCGGCGGGTGAACGAGCCGATCTCGACGCCGCCCTCGCCGGTGTAGGTGTAGTACTGCTCGCCGCCCGTGGAGGTCGGCTTGTCGAACTCGACGTTGCGGTCGCCGGTCTGCCCGACGATCGCGTAGTCGTCGGGCTCCATCCGCTCGCCGTAGTAGATCCGCGGCTGCTGGGCCGGGATCTGCTCGGTCTGCGAGGAGCACGCCTCCTGCGCCTTCTCGCCGAGGAAGCCGGAGACGAAGTACGGCTGGCCGCCGCAGACCACCTGGTTGGCCGGGGCGGCGACGAGGCCGTAGCCGTGGGTGTAGACGGTGTGCCGGTTGATCCAGTTGCTCTGCTGGTCGGTCAGCTCGCCGTAGTTGATCTCCCGGACGCCGACCACGTAGTCGGAGGTCTTGCCGCCGGTCGCGTACCGGTCGATGTCCAGCTTCGGGCCGAAGTCGTAGAAGCCGCGGACCTGCTGGAGCTGCGTGTACGTCTCGGACACGAGCTGCGGGTCGAGCAGCCGGACGTTCTGCACAACCGAGGTGTCGGTGGCCAGGCTGGCCGGCGGGACGAGGTTGTTCGCCGCGTACCCGGTGGTCTTCGTGTCGGCGATGCCGAACGCGGCCCTCGTCGCCTTGATGCTGCGCTCGATGTACGGCGCCTCCTTGTCCCGGGCGCTCGGCTTGACCTCGAAGGTCTGCACGGCCCACGGGTAGATGCCGCCGATCGCCACGGCCGAGACGCCGAGCAGGGCGAGCGCGATGCCGGGCCAGACCAGGTTCCGCATCCACGCGTTGGAGAACACGATGATCGCGACGGCCACCACGACGGCGATCCAGGCCAGGATCTCCTTCGCCGGGAGCAGCGCGTTGATGTCCGCGTATCCGGCGCCGTAGAGCTTGGCGCCCTCGTTGTACTCCAGCAGCATGGCCCGCTGGTCCAGCACGTACGCGATGGCCTTGAGCAGCACGAACACGGCGACCAGCGAGCTCAGGTGGGCCCGGGCGGCATTCGTCATCCGGTCACCGACGCCCTGCAGCCGCACCCCGCCGAAGATGTAGTGCACGGCGAGCGCCCCGAGCAGGGCGAGCACCACGGCGGTGAAGCCGACGCCGAGCAGGTAGCGCCAGAACGGCAGCTGGAAGACGTAGAAGCCGACGTCGACACCGAACTCCGGATCCTTCACGCCGAAGTCGCCGCCGTTGCGGAACAGCAGCCACTGGCTCCACCGGCTCTGCGCGGACAGGCCGGCGAACAGCCCGATGACCGCGGAGGCCAGGGCGATCCAGGTGCCGAGCCGGGGGCTCAGCAGCATCCGGTAGCGCTCCAGCGTGGCCTGCTCGGCGGAGTGCGGCCGCAGCTGCGGGCGCAGCCGGTGGGCCAGCCAGAGGTTGCCGGCGATGATCACCGCCATGCCGAGGCCGATCACCAGGAACAGCAGCAGCCGGGTGGCGAGCACGCCGGTGAAGACCTGGGTGTAGCGGACCTCGTCGAACCAGAGCCAGTCGGTCCACGCGCTGACCCCCCACCCGAGCAGGGTGAAGAGCACGAACACCCCGATCAGGACCCCGATGGTGACGCGTCCGCGCCGGCTCATCCTCGGCAGGGGGCTGCTACGCATGACCACTGTTGGCTCCGCACGCTCGATGTGATCGGCTCCGACCAGGCACCCAGAGTACGGGGTGTTCCTGAACGCGTCGGGTCAAGGTCACGTCACGATCGTCCGGTGGCCGGCACGCCGGGGCCGGTGGCGCGCCCGCGAGGGGTCAGCAGCGGGTCGGCTGGCCTCCCGCGCGGAGCTTCTCCAGCGCCGTCAAAGCGTCGTCCAGCGACGCCACCTTGAGCAACGGCAGGTCGGGCTGCGGGTTGCGGACCGCCTCGGCGCAGTTGTCCGCCGGCACCAGGAAGACCTTCGCCCCGGCCTGCTTGGCGCCGACCAGCTTCTGGGCGATGCCGCCGATCGGGCCGACCCGGCCCTCGTCGTCGATGGTGCCGGTGCCGGCGATGACCTTCCCCCCGGTCAGGTCGGCCGGCTCCAGCTTGTCGACGATGCCCAGGGCGAACATCAGCCCGGCGCTGGGGCCGCCGATGTCACCGAGGTCGATCTTGAGGGTGAACGGGTGCGGCTGCTGCTGGTCGATCTCGATGCCGATCCGGGGCCGGCCGTCCTGCTCCCGGCTGGTCACCGTGGCGGTGGCCGGCGCACCGGCCCGGGTGTAGCCGATCTTCAGCGCGGTGCCGGCCGGCTTGGCCCGGATCAGCTCCGTGAGGCGGGCCGCGCTGGTCACCGGCTGGCCGTCGACCGAGGTGATCACGTCGTTGGGCTTGAGCACGTCGACCGACGGGCCGCCCGCCGTGACCGTCTTGACCAGCACCCGGATCGGAAAGCCCAGCTCCCGCAGGGCCGCCGTCTCGGCGCTGGTCTGCGAGTTTTGGAAGTCCTCGGCGTTGCGCTGCTCGACCTCCTCCTGCGACTCCCCCGGCGGGTAGACCAGCTCGCGTGGCACCACCGCCTCGTCCTTGGAGAACCACCCGGCCAGCGCCGAGCGCAGCCGGACGGTGGGCTGCACACCCACCGTGGTCAGCCGGAGCTGCCCGGCGGAGGTGGACGTCGCCCGGCCGGTCACCTGGATGACCTCCTTGCCGTCCTCGCTGCCCAGCGTGTTGACGGTCGGGCCGGGACCGAGCACCACGTACGGGATGGGCACGCTCAGCACGCCGACGCTGAGCAGGGCGGTGAGCAGTGCACCGAGGAGTACGGTCACGCCGCGACGTCTCATGCGCCAGAGCGTACCGATCCGGCCCGGAACGTCCGGCGCGGTGACCACCGGCTTCGCCCTCAGCGCAACGCCGACGCGCACGACCTGCGGCGGGGCGCGCGTACCGTAGAGGTCGTGCCTGATATTCCGTTCGGCTTCGCGCTCCCGGGTGGGCAACCACCAGACCCCAACGATCCCGCGCAGATGCAGCAGTTCATGTCGCAGTTGCAGCACCTGCTCTCCGCGCCGGGCAGCGGGCCGGTCAACTGGGACCTCGCCCGGCAGGTGGCCGCGAGCCAGCTCGCCGCCGCCGGCGACCCGGCGGTCTCGCCGTTCGAACGCAACGCGGTGGAGGAGGCGCTGCGCATCGCCGACCTCTGGCTGGAGCCGGCCACCTCGTGGCCCACCGGCATCCGGACGTCCGTCGCCTGGAACCGCAACGAGTGGATCTACAAGACCCTCGACGTGTGGCGCAAGCTCTGCGACCCGGTGGCCAGCCGGATGGTCGGCGCCATGGGCGATCTCGTGCCGCCGGAGGCCCGGGCACAGCTCGGCCCGATGCAGTCGATGGTCGCCACGCTGGGCGGCGCGCTCTTCGGCGGCCAGCTCGGCCAGGCGCTCGGCTCGCTCGCCGCCGAGGTGCTCTCCGCCGGCGACATCGGCCTGCCGCTCGGCCCCGCCGGCACCGCCGCGCTCGTCCCGGCCAACATCCGGGCGTACGGCGAGGGCCTCGAACTGCCCGAGGACGAGGTCCGCCTCTACGTGGCCCTGCGCGAGGCCGCCCACCAGCGGCTCTTCCAGCACGTCCCGTGGCTGCGCGGGCACGTGCTCACCGCGGTCGAGAACTACGCCGCGGGCATCCGGGTCAACCGGGAGGCGATCGAGGAGGCCATGGGCCGCGTCGACCCCACCGATCCCGAGTCCATGCAGGCGATCGCCCTGGAGGGCATCTTCACCCCCGAGGACACCCCGGCCCAGAAGGCGTCGCTGGCCCGGCTGGAGACCGTGCTCGCCCTCGTCGAGGGCTGGGTGTGCCACGTGGTGGACAGCGCCGCGGGCGACCGCCTGCCGAACGTGGTCCGCCTCGGCGAGGCGTTCCGCCGCCGCCGGGCCGCCGGCGGTCCGGCCGAGCAGACGTTCGCCGCCCTGGTGGGTCTGGAGCTGCGGCCGCGCCGCCTGCGCGAGGCGACCGTGCTCTGGTCGGCGCTCACCGAGCACCGCGGGATCGCCGGCCGGGACGCGGTCTGGGGCCACCCCGACCTGCTCCCGTCGGACGAGGACTTCGCCAACCCGGAGGCGTTCGCCGCCACCACCAGCGACCTGGACGAGGAACTGGCGAACTTCGACTTCAGCGCGCCCGGCGCGCCGGAGGAGCAGGCCCCGGGCGAGGACGACGACAAGTCCTGACGCCGCACGTCCGCCGGGGCCCGCACGAGTGCTCGTGCGGGCCCCGGCGCGTCCGACGAGCCCGGTCCGCCCTGCCCCCGCCCCGCTGTGCTGCTCCCGGCGCACCTACCGCGCCCGCCCTCGGCCGCGTCGGTCATCCGCCGGTCGGGGCGCGCCCGATCGCGTGCGTTCAGCCGGGCTGGCCGGAGAGCAGCGCCCGGGTCGCCTCCCAGCCCTCGAAGGCCGGGTCGAGGGTGGCCAGGTCGGCCGGGCCGCGCAGGCGGCGCCACCCGGCGGTGACGGCCACGTCTCCGGGGCGCGGTGCGGCGGCACGCACCTCGGCCGGCGCGGTCCTGTCCAGGTCCAGCGCCGGCAACCACTCCGGCACGGGCAGCCGGGCGGCCACTCCGAGCAGCCCCGGCCCGTTCCCCTCGACCGGGGCGACCGCGACGGGGCGGCTGGTCAGCGGCCGGAGCAGCTTGCCGAGGGTGAGCCCCGGCACGTCGGGCGCGTCGGCGACCACCACGGCCGCCTGGTCGTACCCGGTCAGCGCGGCGAACACCGCGGCGGCCGTGGGCTGCGGCACCTCGTAGACCGTCGTGCCGGGCCAGACCACCGCGTCAGCCAGCCATCGGTCCTCCGGCGTCACCGCCACGGCGGTCTCGACCTCGTTGAGCGTGGCCAGCAGATCCACCACGTCCTCGGCGAGGGCGCTCCGCCACCGCGCCGGATCGATCCCCGGCGGCGTCCACCCCACCGGGCCGAGCAACGCCACCACCACACGTCGAGCCACCCGACGACCCTAACCCGCCGTTCGCCCGCGTCCCCGATGACGCGGCAGCACCCGCCGCGCCCGCGAACAGTGAGGGCGCGGAGGGAGCGCCGGGTCAGTCCGTCAGGGGGACGCCGGAGGTGGCGGCTACGCCTTCCAGGTAGCCGCGGGCTCGCTCGCTCTTTGGGTAGCGGCCGACCAGGGCCCAGAAGGCGGCGTTGTGGCTCGGCACGATGAGATGTGCCAGCTCGTGCAGCAGCACGTAGTCGATCACCCAGTCGGGCATGTCCTGGATGCGGTGGGAGATCCGGATGGTGCGGTCGGCGGGGGTGCAGGAACCCCAGCGGCCGTTCTGGTTGGTCACCCAGCGGACGCTCGCCGGCGTGGCGGCGGCCTCGTGCTCGGAGAGGTAGAGGTTGATCAGCCGGGTGGCCCGGGCCAGCAGCTCGGCATCCGAGCGGGCGAGCCGGCCCTCGCGGGCGGCGAGCCGGGCCAGCATCCGGTCGACCCACTCGCTCTCCTCGGCGCGGGAGAACTGGTCGGGGATGAGCACCACGACGCGCTCCCCGTCGCGGTACGCGGACACCGTGCGTCGCCGGCGCTGACTGCGCCGCACTTCGACGACGGGCTTCCGCGTCCCGGCCATCACTGGTCCGCGCAGCCTCGGATGACTGTCACGAGGGAAAGCTAATGCGTACTGACCAGGGGTCCGCAAGAGTCAACACGACGACACGCGTCCGGAAAATGGCGGTTGGTCGTCAGGAGTCCTGAAAAATTTCTTTGCGGCGGCAGTTGACCATCACCTGCCGGGCCCTGTCAACGTTAGGTGATCTACGGACGAGCTGTCGCGGTGGGGCTGCCCCGAAGGGGGATCTGAGGGCATTCACCCGGCGTGTCCCCGCGAAACTGACTTATCCGACGTAACGCGGCATGCACACTCTCGACGTCGACTTGCTCACAGAGTCGGCGCACAGCTGACATGGAACCGCCCATACCTGGGTAGGGTCCGCCAACCAGCGGTCATGTGAGTGACCGCGGAGAACCCCCCGGCGCCGGCGCCACGCGTGGCCCGCCGCAGGGAAACCCGCCGGAGGCGTCCGGCGGACGAGACGAGGAGGGCTACCGTGGCCGACCAGGCCCAGACCTACAACGGTTACTGCGTGAAGTGCAAGGAGAAGCGGGACTTCGAGGGCCGCGTGGAGGTCTCGAAGACCGGCATGAACATGGCCAAGGGCAAGTGCCCGGTGTGCGGCACAACAGTGAACCGCATCCTGGGCAAGGCCAAGGTCTGACCCACCCGGGTCGTACGGGGGAGGGGTGGCGGCAGCCGCCCCTCCCCCGTCGCGTACCCGACAGTTGCTACCGGCCGGTTGTGGACAACCCCGGTTTCCCTGTGGACAACGCTGGCCAGGGCCCAGCGCACCTGTGGACAACGATCGACGGAGAGCGCGGACACGGTCACGATTCGTGGCATGACCGACCCGATACCCCTCGCCCGCCCGACGCTGCTGCCCGGCCTGGCCCGGCTGTGGCGGGACCGGCACACCCTCCAGCTCGGGGTGGAACCCGGCCGGGCCGTGCTGCTGGAGGTGACCAGCCCGGGCGCCGTCCGCCTGCTCGACCTGCTCGACGGCACCCGCAGCGAGCGGGCCGTGCTGGCCGCCGCCACCGCCGCGCGGGTCCCGCCGGCCGAGGCCCGGATGCTGCTCGACACGCTCCGGGCCGCCGCTCTCGTCGTACCCGCGCAGAGCCTGCTCCCCCGCGACCTCACCGGGCCGGTCCGGGCCCGCCTCACCGGGGAGGCCGCCGCCCTGGCCCTGGCCGCGCCCGACCTGCCCGGCACGCCGGCCCGGCTGCTGCGCCGCCGCCGGGCGGCACGGGTGCTGGTCACCGGGGCCGGGCGGCTCGGCGCGGCGATCGCCGTCGCGCTGGCGCAGGCCGGGGTGGGGCACGTCGTACCCGACCTGGCCGGCCCGGTCCGGCCGGGTGACCTGGTCGGCACTGGCCTCACCGGCGCGGAGCTGGGCCACCCGCTGGCGCCGGCGCTGCGCGCGGCGCTGGCCCGGTGCGTGCCGGGCACGGAGACCGCGCCGCTCCGGCCGGGCCGCGCCGACCTGGTGGTCCAGCTCGGCGTGGACCGCCCGGCCGCCCTGCTCGCCACCGGCTACGCGCGCCGCCGCCAGCCGCACCTCCTGGTCGACCTGCGCGGCGGCGTGCCGGTGGTCGGCCCGCTGGTGCGCCCGCCGGTGGGCCCCTGCCTGCACTGCCTCGACCTGCACCGGACCGATCGCGACCCGGAATGGCCGGCGCTGGCCGCCCAGCTCGCGGCCGCCGACGGCGACCGGGCCTGCGCGGCCACCACCCGCCTGGCCGCGACGGCCTACGCGGCGGCCGAGGTGTTGACCCACCTCGACGGCGGCACCCCCGAGACTCTGGGCTGCGCGGTCGAAATCGGGCAGCCCGGGCGGTTCCGGCACCGCCGGTGGCCGCCGCACCCCTCCTGCGGGTGCGCGGGGCGTCGCCCGATCCGGTCGGCCCCACCCGCTCCCGGCCGCACAGCAGCAGCGGGCCCGTCCAGTCGGTAACAATGACCGGGTGACCGACATCCCGCGCCGGGCCGTGTCCCGGACCGCCAAGCTCGCCGCTCTGCCGCTCGGTTTCGCCGGTCGAACCGTCCTCGGCATGGGCAAGCGGGTCACCGGGCTCGCGTCCGACGTCATCTCCGCCGAGATCCAGCAGCGCACCGCCGAGCAGCTGTTCAGCGTGCTCGGGCAGCTCAAGGGCGGGGCCATGAAGTTCGGGCAGGCCCTGTCGGTCTTCGAGGCGGCGCTGCCGGACGAGATCGCGGCGCCCTACCGGCAGGCGCTCACCAAGCTCCAGGAGGCCGCCCCGCCGCTGCCCGCGGCGACCGTGCACAAGGTGCTGGCCGAGCAGTTGGGGCCGGAGTGGCGGGACCGGTTCGTCGAGTTCGACGACACGCCGGCCGCCGCGGCCAGCATCGGCCAGGTGCACCGCGCGGTCTGGCGCGACCCGGGCTACGGGCCGAACGGCGGCCCGCGCCACCGGGACGTGGCCGTGAAGATCCAGTACCCGGGTGCCGGGGACGCCCTGCTCGCCGACCTGAAGCAGCTCTCCCGGCTGGGCGGCATGTTCCGGGCGATCCAGCCCGGGCTGGACGTCAAGCCGCTCCTGGTCGAGCTGCGCGAGCGGATCACCGAGGAGCTGGACTACGAGCTGGAGGCCGAGTCGCAGCGCGCCTTCGCCGCCGCGTACGCCAACGATCCGGACATCTACATCCCCGAGGTGCTCGACGCCGCGCCCCGGGTGCTGATCACCGAGTGGGTCGAGGGCATCCCGCTGTCGCAGATCATCCGGGAGGGCACCGAGGAGCAGCGCGACGAGGCCGGGCGGTTGATGGCCGAGCTGCACCTCTCCGCGCCGATGCGGGCCGGGCTGCTGCACGCCGACCCGCACCCGGGCAACTTCCGGCTGCTCCCCGACGGCCGGCTCGGCGTGATCGACTTCGGCGCGGTGGCCCGGATGCCGGAGGGCACCCCCGAGCCGATCGGCCGGATCGCCGCGCTGGCGCTGCGCGACGACGCGGACGCGGTGGTGGCCGGGCTGCGGGACGAGGGTTTCGTGAGCCCCACCGAGCCGATCGACGCGGAGGCGGTGCTGGACTTCCTCCGGCCGATGCTGGAGCCGATCGCCGCGGACGAGTTCCGGTTCACCCGGGCCTGGCTGCGCGCCCAGGCGGCCCGGCTGGCCAGCCCGCGCTCCCCCACCTACCAGCTCAGCCGGCAGCTCAACCTGCCCCCGTCCTACCTGATGATCCACCGGGTGACGCTGGGCTCGATCGGGGTGCTCTGCCAGCTGGAGGCGAAGGCGCCCTACCGGGCGATCCTGGAGCGCTGGCTGCCCGGCTTCGCCCCGGTGAGCTGACCCACGCACGCCGAAGGGGCGGTGACCGTACGGTCACCGCCCCTTCCGTGTTGTCGGGATCTAGAGAACGCCCAGGTCGCGGGCCGACTGGCTACGGCCACGCATGGCGACGGTACGGGCGGAAGTGGTTGCCTCAGTGCGCGTGGTGGTGCCGGCCTGAGGCCGGCGCATTCGAGCCCGGGACAACGCTTCGTGGAGTAGTTGCATCTCGGTTCCATTCGGCAGGTGCAGCATCTTTTCGACTTTCTCGTGGCCGGTGAAGATCACCGGCAGGGACGTTGGAACGGGGTTGTGTCAGGCTGCCAGCCGGACGGCGCTACGCGACTCGGACAGCCCACTGGCCGCCAGTCGCGCCTCCGCCTCGACCCGGAGCTGGGCGTCACGGGCGAGGTCCTCCTTGCGCGGACGGCCACGGGGCCGCTTGCGCGGGACGACCGCGCCACGCTCGAAGATCTCGCCGCCCCAGACGCCCCAGGGCTCGGCCCGCTCCACCGCGCCGGCAAGGCACTCGACGCGCAGCGGGCAGTCCCCGCAGAGCGACTTGGCCAGCTCGAGCTCGGCAGGCGAGTCGGAGAACCACAGGTCGGGGTCGAACTTCCGGCAGGGCAGGTTCGCCTCCACCTCGACGCTCACGTCGAGCGGGGCCAACGCCAGACTCATCCTCCGGTCACCTCTCTCTCACTTCGATCTCGTGGATCGCATTACTTCGGCACTACTGCGGTGCAAAAAAACTGAGGCCGCGGATCCCGGTGTGCGGGTTCCGCGGCCTCGAGGTGAGCCGGTGGTCTGATGGATCAGACCGGTCTACCTCGAGGTGGAACGCCGCGGACATCCGTGCGCTTCTTGACGTCACCGATGCCCATGCCCGCGAAGCCACTGGTCCCCTCGATCTCCGCCAGCGGCGCGACGGTCAGGTTCAGCTCGGCCTGAACCTGGGCCTGGTGCACCTGCGGAGCCGACGGTCGAGCGGCAAGGGCCACCCGGACGGACGACAGCGGAGCGACGGCAGCTGGCATCGCCGCCAGACGCTCATAGGTGAAGATCTCCACGGGTGCCACCTCCTCGTCTCTCCTCGTGCCGACCATGGACTCAACCCCCGTGAGCAGCCAGAATGGCGCCGCTCGCGAGGTGTGTCATGAGGCTATTCCTCGCCTCGGGGCGAGGGCAAACGATTTACGGCTAGATTTCGAAACTTTTCTGCGGGCAGACCTCGTCCACTGCCGCGCCAGCCACCAGGGCCAGCACCGTATCGCCGTAAAGTCCCAGTTTGCGGGGGCCGATCCCGGCGATCGCGATCAGCTCCTCGGTGCGGCCCGGCCGGCGCTCGGCCAGCGCGGTCAGCGTGGCGTCGGTGAAGACCACGTACGCGGGCACCTTCTGCGCCCCGGCCACCCGCTGCCGCCACTCGCGCAGCCGTTCGTACAGGTCCTCGTCCAGGTCGGACGGACACGTCGGGCAGCGGCCCAGCTTCCGATCCGCCCCGGCGAGCAGGGTGGCGCCGCAGATCCGGCAGGAGACCACCTGGGTACGCCGCCGTTCGGTGCGCCGGGCCGCCCCCGCACCGGCCCGTTCGCCGCCGCCCGAGCGGTCCAGCTGGGGCAGGAAGCGGGACGGGCGCCGGGCCCGGCCACCGGGCGAGCGGGCCGCCGCGTACGACAGCCAGAGCCACTCCCGCGCCCGGGTGATCCCCACGTAGAGCAGCCGCCGCTCCTCCTCGACCTGCTCGGGTGTCTTCGCGTAGGTGGTGGGCAGCGTGCCCTCGGCCAGCCCGACCAGAAAGACGGCGTCCCACTCCAAACCCTTGGCGGAGTGCAGGGAGGCGAGCGTCACCCCCTCCACGGTGGGCACGTGCTGCTGGGCGGCCCGCCGGGCCAGTTCCTCGTTGAAGTCGCCGAGGGTGACCGGGCGCTCGATCGCGGCGGCCTCACCGATCGGCACGACCTCGGGCGTCGCCGCGTACTCCTCGGCGAGCTGGACCAGGGCGGCGAGCGCCTCCCACCGCTCGCGCGCGGCCCCACCGGCCGGGGGCGCGTCCGGCGCCCAGCCGACCGCGGCGAGCCCCTCCACGACGGCGGCCGGGAGCGGGGTCTCCCCCGGGATGGACCGGGTGGCGGCGCGCAGCGCGATCATCGCCTGGCGCACCTCGGGGCGCTCGAAGAAGCGCTCCGCCCCCTGCACGACGTACGGCACGGCGGCCTCGGTGAGCGCCTTCTCGTACGCCTCGGACTGCGCGTTGGTGCGGAACAGCACCGCGATCTCCCGGGCCGGGGTGCCGCCGTCGACCAGCGCCCGGCAGCGGGCCGCGACCGCGTTGGCCTCGGCCGGCTCGTCGGTGAAGATCCGCAACTCGGGCTCGGGGCCGGGCGGGCGCTGGCCGTGCAACTCCAGCCGGAGCCGGGCCTCCGCGCCCCGGGCCTGGGAGATCACCGCGTTGGCCAGCCCGACCACCTGCGGGGTGGAACGGTAGTCGCGGACCAGCCGGATCACCGTGGCACCGCGGTGGCGGCGCGGGAAGTCGACAAGGTAGGACGAGGTCGCCCCGGTGAACGAGTAGATGGTCTGGCTGGCGTCGCCGACCACGGTGAGGTCGTCCCGGCCGCCGAGCCAGGCGTCCAGCAACCGCTGCTGGAGCGGGTTGACGTCCTGGTACTCGTCGACCACGAAGTGCCGGTACTGGCCGCGGACCTGCTCGGCGACGTCGGCGTGCTCCTCGATCCCCCAGACCGCGGCGCGCAGCATGTCCTCGAAGTCGATCACCCCGTTGCCGCGCTTGAGCCGCTCGTACGCGGCGAAGACCTCGGCCACCTTCGCCGGCTCGTGCGGGGTCTCCCGCAGTGCCTTGGCCGCGGCCACCACGTACTCGGCCGGCTCGACCAGCGACGACTTGGCCCACTCGATCTCCCCGGCCAGGTCTCGGGCGGCGGCCCGGTCGGCCCGCAGGCCCACCTTGGCGGCGGCCAGGGTGACCACCCGGACCTTGCTGTCCAGCAACTCCGGCATGGCCCGGCCCTCCAGCAGCCGGGGCGCGAAGTAGCGGACCTGGCGCAGCGCCGCCGCGTGGAACGTGCGGGCCTGGACGCCGCCCACGCCCAGCCCGGTGAGCCGGGCCCGCATCTCCGCGGCGGCGCGGGCCGTGAAGGTGACCGCCAGCACGTGCCGGGCGGAGATGTCGCCGGTGAGCGCCCGGTGCGCGATCCGGGAGGTCACCGCGCGGGTCTTGCCGGTCCCGGCGCCGGCCAGGATGCAGACCGGGCCGGCCGGGGCGGTCACCGCGGACCGCTGCTCCGGGTCGAGGCCGGCGAGCACCCGTTCCGCCGCTGAGTGAACCACCACAGCCAGGAATCATTCCAGCCTCCGGCGATGTTGCAGCGATTAGCCTGGCCTGATCGGACCGGGCGCGAGTCACCCCTTGGAGGACCTGACCATGTTGACGATGTATTCCACCCCGTGGTGCGGCTACTGCCACCGGCTGAAGTCGCAGCTCGACCGGGAGGGCATCGGGTACGAGGTGGTCGACATCGAGCAGGACACGAAGGCCGCCGAGTTCGTGATGAGCGTCAACGGCGGCAACCAGACCGTCCCGACGCTGCGGTTCGACGACGGCAGCGCCCTGACCAACCCCTCGATCACCCAGGTCAAGCAGCACCTGGCCAGCCTCGCCGGCTGACCCGGCCCGCACCCTGCGACAGCGGCCCGCCCTCTTCGGGGGCGGGCCGCTGTCGTGTCTCAGGGCGTCCGGCGCCGGCGGGTCGCGGCGAGCACCTCGTGGTCGAGCGGGCGGCGCGGGGCCGGCACGTGGACCAGGACGGGCCGGGGCGCGGTGAGCCGGCGGCCGCGCCAGAGGTAGAGGCCCGCGGCCGTGGTCGTCAGCCCGACCAGGGCGAAGAGCAGGCGGTAGTCGAACACGCCGACGAGCAGCGCGCCGGCCCCGATGGAGACCGCCTGCGGGCCGCTGACCAGCGCCTCCGAGGCGGCGGCGACCCGGCCGAGCAGCCCCGGCGGGGTCCGCCGCTGGATCAGCGTGTTCAGCCCCACCATGGTCAGCGGCAGGGAGACCCCGGCCAGCAGCAGCGCCACCAAGCCGAGCCAGAGCCGGGGGTACGCGAGCGCCAGCGCGGCCGGCCCGAAGAAGGTCACCCCGGCGCCCAGGGCGCCCACCTCGCCGGCTCGGCGCACCACCGTGGCCGAGACGAGCCCGCCGACCAGTCCGCCGACCCCCTGCACGGTGACCAGCACACCGACGAACGCGGCGTCCCGGCCCAGCCCGAGGTCGACGTACGCGAAGATCAGCGACTCGGTTAAGCCCATCATGAGTGAGCCCAGCCCGTACCCGAGCAGGGCCCGGCGCAGCGCGGGGTCGCCGGCCAGGTGCCGCAGCCCGGCGCCCAGCCCGGACGGCCAGCGGCGCGCGGGCCGGGCCGGGGTGGTCTCGGCGACCCGGATCAGGCCGACCACCGCGGCGGCGGTGAGGAAGCCGGTCATGGCCAGGGCGACCAGCAACCAGCCGCCGACCGCGGCGTACAGCCCGGCCCCGGCCAGCGGGCCGACCAGGCGCAGCCCCTGCCGGACGGTCTGCAGCACCCCGTTGGCGTCGGCCAGCAAATCGCCCGGCACGAGGTGCCGGATGAGCCCGCTGAGCACCGCGCTCAACGTGATGTACGACAGCCCGTAGAGCGCCGCCACCACGTAGATCAGCCAGACGTCGGCGCGGTCGTGGACCGCGAGGAGAGGGCAGAGCAGCACGGCCGTGCCGAGGTTGGCGGCCACGTAGAGGGGCCGGCGGCGGCACCGGTCGACCACCCAGCCGACCAGCGGGGCCAGCGCCATGGGCGCGATGACGGCGAAGATGGTCGCCCCGGCCATGCCGTCCGACCCCGTGAGGTCCTTGACCCAGACGGCCAGGGCCAGCAGCAGGATCGACTCGGCCGCCATGCTCGCCAGCAGCGCGACGAAGAGCAGGCGGAAGTCGGGGCGGCGCAGGACGGTGCGCATCGGGTTCCTCCGGCGGGGGTGCGCCAGCCGGCGCGTCGGGGGCGGGCGCCGGTGAAGGCACTCCTCCACAGTCCTCTTTTTGTCGCGTGACACGCCCCCGCCGGAACCTCCGACGCCGGTCGCGCCGTCCATACTGACCGTGGGGGGCGAATTTCAGACAGTTACCGTCGCGTCCTGCGACGGTCGACGGGAAAGAGGACACCGTGCCTCCTGCCGCACCAGGCCCGATCCTGCGCCGACGCAGGCTCGGCACCGAGCTGCGCCGGCTGCGCGAGCAGGCCGGCCTCACCGGCGACCAGGTCATCGAGCGGATCGGCTGGGCCTCCGCGTCCAAGCTGTCGCGCCTGGAGAACGGCCGCAGCCGTCCCGACCCGGACGACGTGGGCGTCCTGCTGACCCTCTACGGCGCGGAGGACGACCTGCGCGAGGAACTGCTGGGGATCACCCAGGAGGCCGGCGACATGCGCGGCTGGCTGCGCAACTTCCCGGTGATGACCCAGCAGCAGCGCGGCTTCGCCGAACTGGAGGCGGGGTGCGCGGAGATCTCCGAGTACAACCCGGTCCTGGTGCCCGGGCTGTTGCAGACCCCGGGGTACGCCCGGCACCGGATCATGTCGGCGGCCCAGGTCGCCGAGGAGGCCGGCGACCTGGAGATGGAGGACCCGGAGACCGAGGTACGCGCCCGGCAGGCCCGCCAGTCGCTGCTGACCCGCTCACCCGACGCGCCGCGCTACACGGCGGTGCTGGAGGAGGCCGCACTCGGCCGCCGGGCCGGGCCGCCCGAGGTGCTGCACGAACAGATCGTCCACCTCTGCGAGCTGGCCCTGCTGCCGAACGTGACGCTACGCCTGCTGCTGCGGGAAACCAGGGTCGGCGACTGGTACCTCCCGCCGACCGCCTTCTCGGTCTACCGCTTCGCCGACCCGCTCGATCCGGAGACGCTGGCCATCGAAGGTGGCTTCACCGACGTCATGTCGACCGAGATAAACACCCTAAATCGCTATAAAGTGGTGTTCGAGTGGCTATGCTCGGCGGCGCTCTCCGCATCGGACACCCTCTCCTGGCTGATCGAGGCGACGGGACGGCTGACCGGCACGGCAGCCGAGTCCACCGTGGCGTTCGGGCCGGCAACGGCGCCGACCCAGCGCCGCCGCGACTCGGGGCGCCTGACGACGGACCGGTGATCCACGGGGCCGTCCGGCCTGCGGCGTCACTCGTTCCCATCGGAGCACTCCAGAGCAGGAGCAGAACCATGAACGAGATCCGCAACAGCTCGTCCGAGCAGCTCGCCGGCGCCGCCTGGCGCAAGAGCACCCGCAGCCAGACCTCCAACTGCGTGGAGGTCGCGCCCCTGCGTACCGGGCCCGGAGCGGTGGCGCTGCGGGACAGCAAGGACCCGCGCGGGCCGGTGCTGCTGTTCAACCGGGCCGGCTGGCTCGGCTTCATCGCCGGGGCGAAGAACGGCCAGTTCGACCTGAACTGATCCGGCGAGGTTCCGGGGCCGTCGGCGTCCGCCGGCGGCCCCTTGCGCGTCCGGCCCCGACAACCGTGCTGAGCTGGCATCACCCGATCGGTCGATGCCGCGGTCGATAGGCGGGTTTCACTTGCTGGGACGCCGCGCGGGCGTAACATGACGCAAGAGTGACGTGGAAGTTGCAGTCTGCATCCGTCCATCCGCACCCGGGGGCCACCATGCGGTTCCTGATCGTCCGCACCGAGATCCGTGCCGCCTGCGACAGCGACATCGCCGCCGCGTGGGCCGGCGGAGGCCGGCTGCGGGACGAGACGAGCCTCCCGGAGGCCCGCCGCCAGGTCGTCCACGCCGAGGACCGGGACGCCGCCCTGCTGCTCGCCCGGGCACTGTCCACGGTGGGCGCCGTCCGCGCCGGCCGGCACCGCGTCAAGGTGCTGCCCATCACGGACCTGGAGCCGGGTCACCCGTACCACTGGGGCGGCAGTTGACCCGCCACTGACGTCCGTCGTGGCCGGACCGGCTCCCCCGCCGCGTTCCACGCCTTTCCCGGTCACGACGGTCCGTGTTCCCGGCCCGAGACCGCCGCGGCAACGACGATCTCGGGCCGGGACCGCGTCCAGGCCCGTGCCCCGCCGGTCACCGGACTGCCGCGGCGACGACGGCCAAGGGCGGGAGGTCGTTCAGGACATCAGGTCGACAGCGTGGTGTGAGGTGGTGCCGCGGGTTCGCAGGCCCGGAGGCCGGGAGGCGCGACGGTCCCGGCCGGAGCCTCTCTCGCTGGTCAGCAGTGGCCGTCCAGCCAGCGGTGGACCAGGAAGAGTGCGATCGACGAGGGCGGCGGGAGCAGCAGGCGGTCACCGCCGTCGACCCGGACCGGCTCGCCGGCCAGCGCGGCGCCGATCTCCCGCCGGGTGAACCAGCGGGCGTGGGCGATCTCGGCCGGGTCCACACGGATCGGCGCGTCGGCGTCGGCGCGGGCCAGGAAGCCCAGCATCAGCGAACCGGGGAACGGCCAGGACTGGCTTCCGGCGTACCCGATCTCCTCGACCGCGACGCCGACCTCCTCGCGGACCTCGCGCAGCACGGCGGCCTCGGCCGACTCCCCCGGCTCGACGTAGCCGGCCAGGCAGGAGTAGCGGCGCTCGCCCGGGGTCCTCGGCCAGGTCGCGTTGTTGCCGAGCAGGCAGCGCCCGTCCGGGCCGTCCACGCCGTCGTGCACCAGCACGATCATCGCCGGGTCGGTACGCGGCCAGATCCGGCCGCCGCCCTCGTCGACGCGGGACCAGCCGGCCTCGTCCACCTGGGTCGGCTGCCCATTGGACGAGGAGAAGCCGTGCCGGATGTGCCAGTTGAGCAGCGCCAGCGCTGTGGTGAAGATCCCGGCGTCGCGGTCGGTCAGCAGATGACCGACCTCGCGCAGGTTGACCCGGCGCGTGCCGGCCAGCTCGGGCAGCGGCCCGTCCACCGCGAACACCGGCATGCCGTCCGGCTCGACGCCGAGGAACATCGGCACCGACCGGGGCACCTCGGGCAGCTCGCCGGAGCCGACCAGCACCAGCTCCGGCGGGGCCGCCTCGCCGCGGACCAGCGCCCGTCCCTCGTCGGCCGAGTCCAGCACGAGCACCCGCGCCTGCTCCCACGCCTCGGCGAGCCAGCCCGGGTCGGTCCGCCGGTGCGCCGCCCGGTCCAGCGCCGTCCGGGCCAGCGGTGGAGCGGGCTCGCCGGTCACGCGGTGCCTCTTCTCGTTCGCGACTGCGGGGCTCGCAGACCCGGCTCGCTCCTCGCGCTCACGCCGACTCCGTGCGGACCGGGGTCAGCGCCGCCAACGAGTCGGCCACCTTCTCGGCGTCGCCGAGCACCACGGTGACCGCCCGCGCCGGGGCGAGGTAGCGGGCCGCTGCCGCGGCCACGTCGTCCACGGTCGCCGCGGCCAGCCGGGCGGCGTGCTCGGCGAGGAAGTCCAGGCGCAGACCGTTCCCGGCGTACGCGCTGGTCAGCGACGCCAGACCGGCCTGGGTGGACATGCCGAGCTGGAGCGTGCCGAGGGCGTACTGGCGGGCCTGCTCCAGCTCGTCCGGCTTGGGCGGCAGGGCGGCCAGCCGGCCCAGCTCGTACATGGTCTCCAGCAGTGCGGGCGCGGTGACCTCGGTGGCCACCTCGGCGGCGGCGACGAGCACCGACCCGGCCACCGAGTGCTCGACCAGCGAGTGCGGCCCGTACGTGTAGCCCTTGTCCTCGCGGATGTTCTCCACCCAGCGGGACGAGAAGTAGCCGCCGAAGACCAGGTTGGCCAGTTGCAGCGCGGCGTGGTCGGGGTGGGTGCGGGGCACCGCGGGCAGCGCGATCCGCAGCGAGGACTGCACGGAGCCGGGGCGGTCCACCAGCAGCAGCGGGCCCGGCTCCAGCGGCGGCGCGGGCGGCAGCTCGGCCGGCTGCCCCTCGCCCTTCCAGCCGGAGAGCGCCCGCTCGGCGGCGTCCAGGGCCCGTTCCGGCTGCACGTCGCCGACGAGCACCAGCACCGCGCCGGCCGGGTGCACCCGCTCGGCGTGCAGCCGGCGCAGCACCGGCGGCTTCACCGCGCGCACCTGGTCCGGCTCCGGGGTCTGGATGGCGTACGGGTGCCGGCCGTAGATCCGCTTGAGCAGCGCGGTGCGGGCCAGGTGGGCGGGCTGGCTCTGGGCCACCTGGATCCGGTCGACCAGCCGGTCCCGCTCGGTCTCCACCCAGTCGGCCGGGTAGGTGGCCCCGGTCAGGACGTCGGCGAGCAGCTCCAACATCCGGTCCAGGCCGGTGACCAGGCCCGCCCCGGAGAGCATCAGCCGGTCCGGGTCGATGCCGGCGGAGAGCCCGCCGCCGACCTTCTGCAGCTCCGCGGCGAGCTGGGTCGCCGTGTGCGTCTCCGTGCCGGAGAGCAGGGTCTGCGCGAGCATCCCGCCGCGGGCCAGGTGGGTACGCCCGAACGGCATCCAGAGCCGCAGCTCCACCAGCGGGATGGCGCTGCGGCGTACGGCGATCACGGTGAGCCCGTTGCCCAGCGTGCGCTCGGCCTGCTTGGGCAGCTTGAGCCTGCGGTTGGGCCCGAGCGCCGGCAGCGGCCGGCTGCCCGTCTCCACGGTTGCACTCACTGAGCCTTCTCCGTTCGCGACTGCGGGGCTCGCAACCCCGGCTCACTTCTCGCGCTCACCGGGCACCTCCGGCGATGACCTCGATCGACGCGCGGCGCTCCGGCCGCAGGGTGGCGGCGGCGGCGCGGACCTGCTCGTCGGTCACCTCGCCGACCAGCCGGGGTAGCTCGTTGAGCAGGCCCGGCTCGCCGCGCTGCTGTTCCAGGACGGCCATCCGCAGCGCCCGGCCGAGCACCGCGTCGGTGTCCCGCAGCAGGTGGGTGGCCATCCGGGCCTGGGTGCGGGCCAGCTCTCCCTCGGTCAGCCCGTCGGTGGCCAGCCGGTCCAGTTCCTCGTCGACGGTGCGCAGCACCTTGTCCACGTCGCCGCCGGGCGGCAGGTGTGCCTGGAGCAGCAGCGCGGTGGGGTCACGCACGTCGAACGGGTCGCCCATGAAGCCGAGGTAGCCGCCGAGGCTGGTGACCGAGCGGTCCCGCTGGACCAGCCGTTCGACCAGCCGGGAGGCGTCGCCGTCGGTGAGCACCTCGGCCAGCACCACGTACGGGAGGTAGCCGGCGAAGTCGGTCACCGGGTCGGGCACCCGCCAGGCCCCGGCCACCGCCGGCAGCGGGGCCAGCTGGTCGGTGTACGAGGTGCGCCGCTCCGCGGTGAGGTCGGGCTCGGTGAAGTCGGGGCGCTCCGGGGCGGGGCGGGCCGGCACGTCGCCGAAGTGCCGCTCGATGAGCGCGGTCGCCTCGGCCACGTCGACGTCCCCGCTGACCGCCAGGACGGCGTTGCCGCTGGCGTAGTAGCGGCGGAAGAAGTCGGCCGCGTCGCCCACGGTGGCCGACTCCAGGTCGTCGAAGGAGCCGTAGCCGTCGTGCGCGTTGGGGAAGGTGTCGAACATGACCGGCGGCAGGGTGAGCCAGGGGAACCCGCCGTACGGCCGGTTGAGCACGTTGACCCGGATCTCCTCCTTGACCACGTCGACCTGGTTGCGCAGGTTCTCCTCGGTCAGCCGGGGGCCCCGCATCCGGTCGGCCTCCAGGAAGAGCGCCCGCTCCAACGCGTTGCTGGGCAGGGTCTCGTAGTAGTCGGTGTAGTCCAGGTGGGTGGAGCCGTTGAAGGTGCCGCCGGCGCCCTGGACGTGCCGGAAGTGGGCCAGCTTCTCCAGGTTCTCCGAGCCCTGGAACATCAGGTGCTCGAAGAGGTGGGCGAAGCCGGTGCGCCCCTCCGGCTCGGAGCGGATGCCGACGTCGTAGACCACCGCCACTCCGATGACCGGGGCGCTGCGGTCGGGGGTGAGCACCACCCGCAGGCCGTTGTCGAGGGTGAACCGCTCGACCGGGTATTTCGTCGCTGGAATTCTCGCTCTCCGCGTCGGCACGTGATCGACCCTACTGCGTCCGCCGCACGTGCACCGGCGGTGTGCGCGGGCCCACCGGACGGCGGTGCCGAGCGGGGGCCGACCGGCGTTGTCATCTCCACCGAACAGGTGGGAATTGTCGACAATCCCGAGGTCGCGCGTCCCGGATTGTGGCGGGGTCTTGACGCCGCTCGCCACCTGCCCCAGTCTTCCTACCAACTAAGTAGGAATACTGCGGATTGGATACACGATGAGACGGCTCCCCTTCCGCCGCCTGGTCACCCTGGCCACCCTCGCCGTGGTCGGCGCGGCCACCCTGGGCGCCACCGCGGCCTGCGGCGACGACAGCGACGACGCGGCCGGCGGCTCCGGTCCGGTGACGCTGCGCCTCGGCTACTTCCCGAACATCACCCACGCGCCGGCCGTCGTCGGCGTGGAGAAGGGCATCTTCAAGGAGAAGCTGGGCGGCGACGTCACGCTGGAGACCAAGACGTTCAACGCCGGCCCGGCGGCCATCGAGGCGGTCTTCTCCGGCGCGCTCGACGCCACGTACATCGGTCCGAACCCGACCGTGAACGCCTTCTCGAAGTCCAAGGGCGAGGCGGTCCGGGTCGTGTCCGGCGCCGCGTCCGGCGGCGTCGCCCTGGTGGTGAAGCCCGAGATCACCTCGGTGGAGCAGCTGCGCGGCAAGAAGATCGCCACCCCGCAGCTCGGCAACACCCAGGATGTCGCGCTGCGCTACTGGCTCAAGGAGAAGGGCCTCCAGACCACCAAGGAGGGCGGCGGCGACGTCAAGGTGGTCCCCCAGGAGAACGCGCAGACCGTCGAGACCTTCGGCAGCGGCGCCATCGACGGCGCCTGGGTGCCCGAGCCCTTCGTCTCCCGGCTGGTCAACGCGGGCGGCAAGGTGCTGGTCGACGAGCGCGACCTGTGGCCGGACAAGAAGTTCGTCATCACCAACCTGCTGGTCAGCACCAAGTTCCTCAAGGCGCACCCGGACGTGGTGAAGAAGCTGGTCGAGGGCCAGGTCGCGGCGAACGAGTTCGTCAACAGCAAGCCGGACGAGGCCCAGCAGGCCATCTCCGACCACATCGGCAAGATCACCGGCAAGCCGCTGGACCTCAAGCTGATCAAGCAGGCCTGGCCGACGCTGGAGTTCACCAACGACCCGATCCCGTCCTCGCTGAAGACCGGCCTGGACCACGCCGTCGCCGTCGGGCTGACCCAGCCGGTCGACCTGAACGGCCTCTACGACCTGAAGTACCTCAACGAGGTGCTCAAGGCCCAGGGCAAGACCGAGGTCGTCCAGCCGTGACGTCGACCACGACGACCCCGCGCAGCGCGACCGGCTCGGTCGCGCTGCGCGGCGTGACCAAGGTGTACGGCCAGGGCGAGCAGGCCGTCCTGGCCCTGGACGGGGTCTCGCTGGACGTCGCCCCCGGCGAGTTCGTCTGCCTGGTCGGCGCGTCCGGCTGCGGCAAGAGCACGCTGCTCAACCTGGTCGCCGGGCTGGACCGGGCCAGCGGCGGGCGGATCGAGCTGGGCGAGGGGGTGAACCCCGGACTGATGTTCCAGGAGTCGGCACTGTTCCCGTGGCTCACCGTCGAGGGCAACGTCGAGGCACCGCTCAAGCTGCGGGGGCTGCCCCGGCCGGAGCGCAAGGCCCGGGTCGCGGAGCTGCTGCGCACGGTCCACCTGTCCGAGTTCGGCCGCAAGCGCCCGCACCAGCTCTCCGGCGGCATGCGGCAGCGCGTCGCGCTGGCCCGCACGCTCGCCCTGGACACGCCGGTGCTGCTGATGGACGAGCCGTTCGGCGCGCTCGACGCCATGACCCGGGACATCCTTCACGACGAGCTGGAACGGATCTGGTCCGAGCGGAAGCTCACCGTGATCTTCGTGACCCACAACGTCCGCGAGGCGGCCCGTCTCGCCGACCGGATCATCCTGCTGTCCAGCCGGCCCGGCCGGATCATCTACTCCACCGGCGTCGACGTGCCACGACCCCGGCGGATCGACTCGCCGGAGATCGCGGCCATCGCCGCCGACGTCACCGACCGGCTGCGTACGGAGGTGGGCCGCCATGGCCAGTGACACGCTCGCCGGGTCGCCGCGTACCGACGCGGAGATCTCCGGCCTGGACGCCCTGGAGATCGCCGGCCAGGAGAAGGCCCCGTCCCGGCTGCGCCGCGGCTGGGCGGCCACCTGGCCGAAACTCGCCGCCCTGGCCCTGGCCGTGGCCCTCTGGCAGGCCGTGGTCTGGACCGGCTGGAAGGACCCGTGGGCGCTGCCCGGACCGGTGGTGGTCTTCGAGGACCTCGGCCACTACCTGGTCAGCTCCGCGCTCTGGGAGGGCCTGGCCACCACGGCCCGCCGCGCCGCCGTGGGCTTCGCCGCCGCGGTCTCCGTCGGCCTGCTGCTCGGCCTGGCGGTGGCCCGGGTGAAGGTGCTCCGCGCCGCCCTCGGGTCGATGATCACCGCGTTGCAGACCATGCCGTCGATCGCCTGGTTCCCCCTGGCGATCCTGCTGTTCCAGCTCAGCGAGCAGGCCATCTTCTTCGTGGTGGTGCTCGGCGCGGCGCCGTCGGTGGCCAACGGTGTCATCCACGGCGTCGACTACGTGCCGCCGCTGCTGGTCCGGGCCGGCCGCAACCTCGGCGCGCGGGGGCTCAACCTCTACCGGTACGTGATCGCGCCGGCCGCGCTGCCCGCCATCGTGGCCGGGCTCAAGCAGGGCTGGGCCTTCGCCTGGCGCAGCCTCATGGCCGGCGAGCTGCTGGTGGTCATCGCCACCCGCACGTCGATCGGCGCGCAGCTCACCTACGCCCGGGAACTGAGCGAGGCGCCCCGGCTGATGGCCATCATGATCGTCATCCTGGTGGTGGGCCTGCTGGTGGACGCCGCGTTCGGCGCCGCCGACAAGGCGATCCGCCGGCGGTGGGGCGTGCTGGACCAGGCCGGCAACTGAGGCCGTGTACGTCTCCGCGCGCGCCGACTACGCGCTCCGGGCCATGCTCGCCGTCGCCGACGCCGCCGGGTCCACCGGCGACGGGGGGTACGGGGGCGGCGAGCTGGTCAAGGCGGCGAGCCTGGCCGAGCGCCAGGACATCCCGCTCAGCTTCCTCCAGGGCATCCTGCTCGACCTGCGCCGGGCCGGGCTGTTGCACAGCCATCGCGGCACCGAGGGCGGATACGCGCTCACCCGCCAGCCGGCCGAGATCAGCGTGGGCGACGTGCTGCGGGCGGTCGGCGGCGCGCTGACCAGCGTCCGGGGCATGCCCGCCGACCGGGCCGGCTACCACGGGGTGGCGTCCGGGCTGCGGGACGTGTGGCTCGCGGTGGACGGCGCCATCGCCCTGGTGGTCGACCGGACCACCCTCGCCGACCTGCTGGCGGACCGCGCCGCGGCGTCCTGACCCACCGGATCCGGACCGGGCCGCGGGTGCGACGCGGCCCGGACGGGGATTCGACCCCGGCTCGGCGTGCGGGCCAGCGCCGGCCCGCCGAGCCCGGGTGGATCAGCCCCGGCGGCGCGGGCGGCGGGACCGGGACGGCCGGGAGGCCGGCGCGGGGTGCGGCGCGGGCGGCGGGCTGATGCTGACCGGGACACCGGTGGGCTGGCGGGCGCCGGTGACGCGGGCCAGTTCCTCGTCGCCGGGGCGCACCCGGGCGGTGTGCGGGGTGATGCCGGCCACGGTCATGAGCCGGGAGACGTCCCGGCGCTGCTCCGGCAGGACCAGGGTCACCACGGTGCCCGACTCGCCCGCTCGGGCGGTCCGCCCACCCCGGTGCAGGTAGTCCTTCGCCTCGGTGGGCGGGTCGGCGTTGACCACCAGGTCCAGACCGTCGACGTGGATGCCCCGGGCCGCCACGTCGGTGGCCACCAGCGCGGTCACCTGGCCGGTGCGGAACTGCTCCAGGATCCGGGTGCGCTGCGGCTGGGTCTTGCCGCCGTGCAGCGCGGCGGCGCGTACCCCCTTGGCGAGCAGTTGGCGGGCGACCCGGTCGGCCCGGTGCTTGGTCGCCATGAACAGGATGGTGCGCCCCTCGCGGGCGGCGATGTGGGCCAGCGCGGCCGGCTTGTCCTCCGCCTCGACGTGCAGCACGTGGTGGGTCATGGCGGTCACCGTGGCGGTGCCCGGGTCGACGGAGTGCGACACCGGGTTGCTCAGGAAGCGGCGGACCAGCTTGTCCACCCCGCCGTCCAGGGTGGCCGAGAAGAGCATCCGCTGACCGTTCGGCGCGACCTGCTCCAGCAGCTTCGTCACCTGCGGCAGGAAGCCCATGTCGGCCATCTGGTCGGCCTCGTCGAGCACGGTGACGGCCACCTGGTCGAGCCGGGCGTCACCCCGGTCGATCAGGTCGTGCAGCCGGCCCGGGGTGGCCACCAGCACCTCGGCGCCGGCGCGCAGCGCGTCCGCCTGCCGCTGGAGGGAGAGCCCGCCGACCACGGTGGCGCAGCGCAGCCCGAGCGCCCGGGCGTACGGGGTGAGCGCCGCCGTCACCTGCTGGGCCAGCTCGCGGGTGGGCACCAGCACGAGCGCCAGCGGGCGGCGGGCGCCGGCCCGGCGACCGGCCGTGCGGTGCAGCAGCGGCAGCCCGAAGGCGAGTGTCTTGCCCGAGCCGGTGCGCCCGCGGCCCAGCACGTCACGGCCGGCCAGCGAGTCCGGCAGGGTCGCCGCCTGGATCGGGAACGGCTCGGTGATGCCCTGCGCGGTCAGCTCGGTGACCAGCGCCGGGGCCAAACCGGTGGCGGCGAAGGTGGGGACGGTCATGGTCATGCGGAAAGCCTTCCTCGACGCGGCACGTGTCGAGGAAGGGCGCCGGGAGAGGCGCGTCACCGGGGTCGCCGGTGGTCACAAGCACGAACCGAAAGGTACGGGCCGGCCCGCCACAGCACGCCACGTCCCGCGGAGCGGGTGGGCGGCGCAGCGGACCGGCCCGTCACCGCGCCGGGAAGGCGCGGTGGGTGTTACTGGATGATCCGAAGATCAGAGCGGACGGATGTTCTCCGCCTGCGGGCCCTTCTGGCCCTGGGTCACCTCGAACTCGACCCGCTGGTTCTCGTCCAGGCTCCGGTAGCCGGAGGTCTGGATCGCCGAGAAGTGGGCGAAGACGTCGGCGCCGCCGTCGTCCGGGGTGATGAAGCCGAAGCCCTTGTCAGCGTTGAACCACTTGACGGTGCCAATTGCCATGTGTTTCGTCTCCTTGACGGAACGTTCGGACCCGCACCTGTTGCGGACCGAAGAGGAGCACACCGCGCGCGAGTGCGCGGCGTGCCTGTCGCTGCTGGTCGCCCCGCCCGGAGAACTCCGGACACAACAAAGAGCGCCTGGGGCCACAATCCGCCAGGCGCACACAGAGTCTCTGGAAACCAAAACTGCAACGCGCCTAACCTACCACGATCTCTGCAACGCCGCGCCGTCTGTCGGAAATTCCGGCACCGCGGCGACCAGCGCGGTCAGCCCCGCGGCGTCGAGCAGGTCCGCCGGGCGGACGGTCGCCCCGTCCCGGACGTAGTGGAAGGCGGCCCCGACCCGCTCGACCGGCACCCCGGCCAGCTCGGCCCAGGCCAGCCGGTAGACGGCGAGCTGCACGGCCGCCGCCTCGGCCTCCCGCCCGGCGGGCTGCCGGCCGGTCTTCCAGTCGACCACGTCGAAGCGGCCGCCGGGCCGGGCAAAGACGGCGT
Organism: Micromonospora sp. NPDC004551; assembly: GCF_040609975.1. Lineage (NCBI taxonomy): Bacteria > Bacillati > Actinomycetota > Actinomycetes > Micromonosporales > Micromonosporaceae > Micromonospora > Micromonospora sp. NPDC004551. The sequence continues at coordinate 97,042 of NZ_JBEXLM010000022.1, forward strand.
CCATCCGGCCCCGGACCACCACGCCGGCGATCACCGTGGCGAAGGGCACCTCCACCTCCACCGGCACCCGGTCGGCCCACTCGCTGGCCAGGAAGCGTTCCTGGAGTTCGGTGAGCGCGTCGTCCGGGGCGGCGTCGTCGTCCGCCGCGCCCGGCAGCTCGTCCACATCGAGCAGGCGGTCGGCGCCGAAGCGCTGCTCCAGCCAGGTGTGGAAGGCGGTGCCCCGCCGGGCGTACGGGTTGGGCTCGGTGGGCATCGGCCGGCGCAGCGTACGGGCCAGCGCCTCCGGGTCGCGGCGCAGCGCCACGAGCTGCGTCACCGACAGGTGCCCGGGCAGCTCCACCTCGACGGCCTCGGCCCGCCGGGCCAGCTCGGCCCGCTCGGCGAGGAGCAGGTCCGCCTCCCGCCGCCAGCGGGCCACCTCGGCGTCCTCGGCGGGCGCCGACGGGTCAGCGTCCTCGGCGGGCGGCCGCGTGTCGGCCTCGGCGGCGGAAGCCGTCGTGCCGGCGTTCTCGGCGGATGCCGGGGTGGCGGCGCTCTTGGCGGGCGGCGTCGTGGCGGTGTCCCCGGCCGGTGCCGGGGCGGTCGCGGCGGCGGCCGACAGCAGGGCCTCCTCGCGGCGGGCCGCCTCGGGGTCGGCCAGGTAGCGGCGGACCAGGGCGGCCGCCTCGGACAGCGCCGGGCGGCGGGCGCCCAGCGGGTCGGCCGGCCACTCGGCCCGCAGCACCGTCTCGGTGGTCGGGTTGACCGCGTCCCCGGCCGGCTCGGGCGCCCACGCGTCGACCAGGTGGCCGTCCCCGCCGGCCAGGCAGGCGTCGTGCACCTCGCGGAGGAAGGCCGAGGGGCCACGGAACTTCTTCGTCCCCTCCCCCCACCAGTAGCCGGAGCAGAGCAGCAGCCGGCGGGGCCGGGTCACCGCCACATACGCCAGCCGGCGCTCCTCCCGCTCGTCGTGCGCCCGCCAGGCGTCGGTGAAGTCCTCCACGGCCCGGGCCACCCCGCGCTGGTCGTCCGCCCCGTCAAGGCCCAGCTCGGGCAGCCCGTCCGCGTCGCCACGCAGCGGGAACGGCAGCACGCCGAGCCCGCCCAGCCAGTGGTCCGAGTTGCGTACCGGCCCCGGCCAGACGCCCCGGGTCAGCCCGGCGACCGACACGACGTCCCACTCCAGACCCTTGGCGGCGTGCGCGGTGAGGATCTGCACCGCGCCCTCCACCACCTCGACCTCGCCCGGGGTCAGGCCGCGCTCCTCGTCCTCGGCGGCGGCCAGGTAGGCGAGGAAACCGGCCAGCGTGGCGCCCGGGGTCTCGCCGCTGAACCGGGCCGCGACGTCGCCGAGCGCGTCCAGATGGGCGCGGGCCAGGCCGGCGTCACCCGCGCCGTCCCGGCCGGCCCGGACCGCCACCTCCACGTCCAGGCCGATGGTGCGCTCGATGTCCGCGATCAGCTCCGGCAGCGACTGGTCCAGCCGGTAGCGCAGCAGCGCCAGCTCCATCCCGTACGACCGCAGCCGGGCGAACCCCTCCGCCGAGTACGCCTGCGCCGGCCCCAGGTCAGCCAGCGCCTCGACAAGCGTCGCCTCGTCCAGCGCGTCCACGGTGATCTCCGGCCCGTCGTCGCCGGTCACCTCCCGGCGGGCCCGCGCGATGGCTCGCGCCCGCCGGTGCAGGGCGACCAGGTCGCGCGGCCCGATCCGCCAGCGCGCGCCGGTGAGCAGCCGCAGCAGCGCCGCACCGTCGGTCGGGTCGGCGAGCACCCGCAGCGTGCAGACCACGTCCCGGATCTCGGGGGTGTCCAGCAGCCCGCCCAGGCCGACCACGTCGACGGGCAGCCCGCGGGCGCGCAGCGCCGCTTCGAGGGCCGGGATCTGGCTGCGCAGCCGGACCAGCACGGCGGTCGTGGGGCGCCGATGCGCCGGGATGTGCTCAGCCAGCGCGTCCGGCATCCCGGCCGCCCCGCGCCAGGCCGCCAGCACGCTCTCGGCGATCCAGTCGGCCTCGTCGGCGTACGTCTCCAGCAGCGCGCAGTGCACGGTGCCGGCGGCCCGGCCGCCGGGGCTGCGGTGCGGGATCGGGTCGCGGACGCTGAGCGCGGCGTGCAGCTCGGGCACCCGGGCACCGGCCGCCCGCAGCGGCACCGACAGCGCGTTGGCGACGCCGAGGATCTCGGGCCGGTTGCGCCAGCTCGTGGTGAGGCTGAGCACCTCGGCGGGGCTGCCGTCGGTGCGGGCGAACTCGGTGGGGAACCGGTCCAGCGTGCCGGCGCTGGCCCCGCGCCAGCCGTAGATGGACTGGCAGGGGTCGCCCACCGCGGTGACCGGGTGGCCGCCGCCGAAGAGGGCGTTGAGCAGCACCACCTGGGCGTGGCTGGTGTCCTGGTACTCGTCGAGCAGCACCACCCGGAACCGGTCCCGCTCGATCACCCCCACGCCGGGGTGGTCGCGGGCCACCCGCGCGGCCCGGGCCAGCTGGTCGGCGAAGTCCATCGCCTCGAAGTCGTCCTTGCGCCGGGCGTACGCGCGGACGAGCGGCAGCAGTTTCAGCCGGGTCTGCTGGAGCTGGAGCGCCTTGCGCACGTCGGCGTAGACCCGCCCCGGGCGCGACTGCACCTCGGCGAAGAACCGGCCGGTCCAGGCGGCCAGCTCGTCCGGGTCGACCAGGTGCTCGTCCAGCTCGCCGGCCAGGGCGAGCACCGCGTCGGTGATGGTCGACGGCATCCGGTCCACCTCGGACATGTCGCCGTCGTAGTTGCGCACCAGCAGGTCGACGAGCTGCCAGCGGGACGCCTCGGTGAGCAGCCGGGTGGTCGGCTCGTAGCCGGCGCGCAGCCCGTGCTCGGTGACGATCCGGCCCGCGTACGAGTGGTAGGTGGAGACGGTCGGCTCGCCCGCCAGGGGATCGGAGTGCGGGTCCCGTCCCTGCCGGCCGAGCCGGCGGATGAGCTGGTCGAGCCGGGTGCGTACGCGGTGCGCCAGCTCGCCGGCCGCCTTGCGGGTGAAGGTGAGGCCGAGGATGTGCTCGGGGCGGACGTACGAGTTGGCGACCAGCCAGACCACCCGCGCGGCCATCGTCTCGGTCTTGCCGGAGCCGGCGCCCGCGACCACCAGCAGCGGCTCCACCGGCGCGGCGATGATCGCCGCCTGTTCCCGCGTGGGCGCCGGCAGCCGGAGCAGTCTGGCCAGCTCGACAGGGGTGTAGCGGGGGCCGGCGTCGGCCGTCCGGGGCGTCGGGGTGGCGGTGGCGCCGAACAGCGTCGGCTGGGTCGTCATGGGTGCTCCGTGGGCGGCTCGACGACCTGGCGACCCTGCCCGGAGACCGGGCAGCTCGTGCGCACCGGGCAGACCCGGCACTTCGAGTTGGCGACGGCGGCGAAGGTGGCGGCGGCCATCGTGTCGGCGGTGCGCCGGACCAGCGCGGTGGCCCAGCCCGCCTCGGGTCCCTCCCCGGCGGCCGCCTGGGCCTGCTCCTTGGCGTCCTTGGCACCGGTGCCGAGCTGCACGAGCGCAGCGCCCCCGGACTCCTCGCCGAACTCGGCGAACGCCCCCGCCTCCACGGCCGCCTGGTAGGCGCCGAGCTGCGGGTGCTCGGCCACCTCCCGCTCGGTGACCGCGGTGGACTTGCCGGTCTTCAGGTCGATCACCACGAGCCGCCCCTCGGCGTCGACCTCCAGCCGGTCGACCCGGCCGGTCAGCTCGACCGGCCGGCGCGGGTCGTCGAGGCGGACCGCGAACTCGTGCTCGATGGCGAGCAGCCGCCGCGGGTTGCCGGCCAGCCAGCGCAGCAGCTTGTCCACCATGGCCTCGGCGCGGGCGCGTTCCGGGCCGACCATCCAGCGGGCCGCCAGCTCGATGGCGTCGAACCGGGCGGCCACGTACTCCAGCAGGGCGGTCCGGTCGACGCTCGCATCCTCGGCCAGCATGGCCGCGGCGTGCACCAGGTTGCCGACGCCCTGCGCGGCGCTGGCCGGAGCGCTGCCGCCGTGCCGTTCCAGCAGCCAGCGCAGGCTGCAGCGCAGCGCACTCTCCATGGCCGACGGGGTGACCCGCACCGGCTCGCCCTCGTCGACCAACGGCCGGTCGTCGGAGAGGCCGCGCAGCCCCCACCAGTCGTCGGGGTGCGCGCCGGGCACCCCGGCCGCGGCCAGCCGGGCCAGCTCGGCGGCCGCCGCGCGCCGCCGGGTGACCGGCGCCGCCGGATCGGTGACCGCGGTACGCAGCTCCGCCACCAGCGCCGACAGGGTGAGCCCGCGCGGCGGCAGGCTGACCGGCAGCGCGCCGGGCGCCCCGTCCTGCGGGTCCTCGTCCCCAACCGGCACCGGCCCGTCCGACGCCCGCGGCACGGCCAGCGCGGCACCGTCGCCCGGCCGCCCGGCCGCGCCCGCCGGAGTGCGGGCGGCGCCGTGACGCCGGTCCCGCCCCTGGCCGGCAGCCCCGGTCGCGCCACCATCGCTCGCGTCGCCAACGGTCGGGTCGCCGCCGGTCGGGCCGTTCGGGCGGGGTCCTCGGTCCGGGCCGGGCGGGGCCGTTCCGCCGCCACCCACGGCGGGCGGATCGGTGGCGGCCAGCTCGTGCAGGAAGCGGCTGGGCTGCTCCTCGTGGTCATCGCCGCCGACCGCCGCCGAGGCGACCGCGGTGACCAGCAGCCGCCGCCGGGCCCGGCTGACCGCGACGTGGAACAGCCGGCGCTCCTCGTCCAGCAGCGCCGAGGTCTGCCCGACCAGGCTGGCCCGCAGCCCGGCGCCGTCGGCCCGGCCGGCGAGCACGTCGACAAGCCGCTCGGAGCCGAGCAGGCTGCCGCGCAGCCGCAGGTCGGGCCACACGCCCTCCTGCACGCCGGCGATCGCGACCAGGTCCCACTCCAGGCCCTTGGCGGCGTGCGCGGTGAGCAGGCGTACGGCCTCGCCCCGGTCGGCGCTGGCGGCGAGGGTGTCGGCGGGCAACTCCTGCCCGAGCACGTGATCGAGGAAGACCTCGGTACGCGCGCCGGGCAGCCGGTCGGTGAACCGGGCGGCCGCGTCGAAGAGCACCATGACCGCGTCGAGGTCGCGGTCGGCGGCCTCGGCCCGCCAGCGCTGCGCGGTCTCGTGCTCGCCGGTGGCGGCCCGGCCCCGGGTGATCGCCCCGGCCCAGCGCTCGGCGAGGCCGCTCTCGCGCCACACCGCCCAGAGCACGTCCTCGGCGGTCGCGCCCGGCGTGGCGGCGGCCTGCCGGGCGGTCTCCAGCAGGTGGGCCACCGCCTGCGCCGGAGCCGCCCAGCGCCGCTCGACGGTGGCCAGCTCGGCCGGGTCGCGCAGAGCCTCGACGATCAGCTCGCCGGAGGGGCGACGGTCACCGGCGGCCAGCGCGAGCGCCCGCAGCCCCTGGCGCAGCCGCCGCTCGGCGAGCGGGTCCGCGCCGCCCAGCGGCGAGTGCAGCAGGGCGACGGCCGACTCCTCGTCGAGCCGGTCGGGTTCGAGCGCGCAGCGGAGCAGGAGCAGCAGCGGGGCCACGCCCGGCTGGAGGTGCAGCGGCAGGTCCTCGCCGTGCACCACGGTCGGCACCCCGGCGGTGTGCAGGGCGCGCCGCAGCGAGGGCAGCTGCCGGCCGGTGGAGCGGACCAGCACCGCCATCCGGGACCAGGGCACCCCGTCGAGCAGGTGCGCCTCGCGCAACGCGTGGGCCAGCCAGGCGGACTCGCTGGTGGCCGAGCGGAAGGTGCGGACGTCCACGGTGGCCGGCGGGGCGTCGGGGAGCGGGCGCAGCCGCCGGTGCGCCGCCGGCCCGCGCAGCCGCCGGGCCAGCCGGGCGGTGGCCGCCAGCAGCTCCGGCCCGGCCCGGTAGGAGGTGGTCAGCACGACCTGGGCGGCCGGCGCGCCGGAGGCGGTGCGGAACCGGTGCGGGAAGGTGGTCACGCCGGCGGGGTCGGCGCCGCGGAACGCGTACGTGGAGGAGTCCGGGTCGGCGAAGGCCACCAGGGACTTGCCGCCGCCGGCCACGACCGCGAGCAGGTCGAGCTGGGCGGGGTCGGTGTCGGCCAGCTCGTCGACGTAGACGTGGGCGAGCCGGCGGCGCTCGGCGGCCAGCAGCTCCGGGTCGTCGAGCAGCATGCCGGTGGCGGCGCGGACCAGCTCGGCGGGGTCGTAGGCGATCGAGCCCCGGTTGCTCACGTCGCGCAGGGCGAGGACGGCCACGTACTCCCGGAGGAAGCGGGCGGCGGCCGGCCAGTCGGCGCGGCCCAGCTTCTCGCCCAGCCGGGCCAGCTCCACCGGGCCGACCCCCCGCTCGGCGGCGCGCATGAGCAGGTCGCGGAGCTGCTGGGCGAAGGCCCGGGTGCGCAGCGCCGGGCGCAGGTCCTCCGGCCAGCCGACCGGGTCATCCGCCGGCTCCTCGCCGACGATGTCGAGCAGCTCGCGGATGATGAGGTCCTGCTCGGGGCCGGTGAGCAGCCGGGGCGAGGGTTCGCCGCGCTCGGCGGCGGCCCGGCGGAGCAGCCCGAAGGCGTACGCCGGGAAGGTGCGCACCAACGGCTCGCGGACGACCCGGTGGCCGTCGCCGGCGATCCGCGCCTCGATCCGGTGGCGCAGCTCGGTGGCGCCCCGCCGCCCGAAGGTGAGCACCAGGACGTGTTCCGGGTCGACGCCCTCGGCCACCCGGGCGGCGACCGCCTCGACAAGGGTGGCGGTCTTGCCGGTGCCGGGCCCGCCGACGACGAGCATCGGCCCGTCGGTGTGCGCGACGACCTCGGCCTGCAGCGGGTCGGGCCGGTGCGGCGCCGGGTGCGCGGCATCGCCCGCGGACCCCCCGGATCGCGGCTCCGTCTCGGCCGGCCCGCCGGACCGACGACCCCCCTGCCCCGCCCCGGCGTCGTGGGAGACCCCCGTCCCCACACCGCCGGGCCGGCGCACCAACCGGAACGCCTGCATCCCCGACATCCCACCACGCCGGTACGACACCGGAAAACCCGCCGCGCTCCCCCACACCACCAGCTCACCTCGATCGTGAGGTTCGCGGCACCCAGGGAGATCGACTTCGCCGTCAACCTCATGATCGTCGGCGCGGGGCGGGGAGGCGGCGGGGTCAGGTGAGGCGGCGGTCCAGGAGGTTGAGGGCTTCCGGGACGGTGGGTGCCACCAGGAGGAGGTCCAGGCCGGCGGGTTTGAGGAAGTGCTGGTCGGCCAGGCTGCGCAGCCAGTCGAGCAACGGGCGGTAGAAGCCGTCGGCGTCGACCAGCACCATCGGCTTGGCGTGCATGGCCAGGGTCGCGGTGGTCCAGACCTCGAACAGCTCGTCCAGGGTGCCGAGCCCGCCGGGCAGGGCGACGAACGCGTCCGACTTGTCGATCATCAGGGTCTTGCGGCTGGCCATCCCGTCGGTGACCAGCAGCTCGTCGGAGGCCAGGTCGGCGACCTCCAGGTCGACCAGGGCCTGCGGGATGACGCCGAGGGTCCGCCCGCCGGCGGCGCGCGCCCCGTCGGCCACCGCGCCCATCATGCCCACGCACCCGCCGCCGCTGACCAGCGTGTGCCCGCGCCGGGCCAGCTCCGCGCCGGTCTCGGTGGCCAGGTCCAGCCAGCGGGCGTCGAGGGTACGCGAGGACGCGCAGAAGACGCAGACGTTCGCCATCAGCCCTGCCCCGCCGGCCCCTCGGGGGCGGCCTCCGCGGCGGCCCGCTGGTCGGCGGCGACCCGGGCGACCGCCTCCTCGCGGATCGCCTCCTGCTCGGCCGAGAGCACGGCCTCGGCCTCCACGATGTGCCGGACCGCCTCGTTGACGTCGTCGGTGACGCAGATCAGGTCCAGGTCGTTCGGGCCGATCTTGCCGTCGGCGGCCATGGTGTCTCGCAGCCAGTCGAGCAGGCCACGCCAGTAGTCGACGCCCATCAGCACCACGGGGAAGCGGGTCACCTTGCCGGTCTGCACCAGGGTGAGCGCCTCGAAGAGCTCGTCCATGGTGCCGAAGCCCCCGGGCAGCACCACGAAGGCCTGGGCGTACTTCACGAACATCGTCTTGCGGGCGAAGAAGTAGCGGAAGTCGATGGCCAGGTCGACCCAGTCGTTGAGGCCCTGCTCGAACGGCAGCTCGATGCCGAGCCCGACGGAGAGCCCGCCCGCCTCGCCGGCGCCCCGGTTGGCCGCCTCCATCACGCCCGGCCCGCCTCCGGTGATCACGGCGTAGCCGGCCCGGGCCAGCGCGCCGCCCAGTTCCTCGGCCAGCCGGCACTCGGGACTCTCCGGCTTGCTCCGGGCCGAGCCGAAGACGCTGACCGCGGGCGGCAGGTCGGCGAGGGTGTCGAAGCCCTCGACGAACTCGGACAGGATGCGCAGCGCCCGCCAGGCGTCCTTGGTCTTCCAGTCGCCCCGGCCCCGGGAGTCGAGCAGCCGCTGGTCGGCGGTGCTGGTCGGGATGGCCTGGTTGCGGAGCGTGACGGCACCCCGGTGCCGTTCCCCGCTCGGCCCGCGGCCGGGTGGCCGCCCGCTGCTCTGGCTCATGGGGCCACCGTAGTGGAGCCGGGGCGACACGGTGCGGAGGCGGGCGTCCCGCAGAAATTCTTCGTGATCATGGGCAACTAATTGGCTCGCTCGTACGTCTTACTATTCACATACCGGGTATGCCCCGGCGACGCGCCTTCGGGGGAGGAGCCAGCGTTGATCAGCAACAGCGAGATGATCCGGATCCGCCGGCAGATGCAGCGGCGGATCCGCGACGTGGTGGCCGAGCGCCGCCGCGCCCGGCTGATGGAAGCCCACCACACCGACCTCACCGGCGAGACCACCGAGACGGAGAACCCGCTGACGACCACGCTCTGACGGTCCGGCCGGCCCGGGGGTCCGCGTCACCGACGCGGGCCCCCGGTCGCATCGTCAGGACGAGGCGAGCCAGCGGTGCAGGGTCGCCGCGCCGTCGCGGATCTTGGTCAGCTCGACGTGCTCGTCCTTGTGATGGGCCAGGTTCGGGTCGCCGGGGCCGAAGTTCAGCGCCGGGATGCCCATGGCCGCGAACCGGGCCACGTCCGTCCAGCCCAGCTTGCCGATCGGGGCGGCGCCGACCGCGGCCACGAACTCCTGCGCCGGCGGGTTGTCCAGGCCCGGGGCCGCACCGGCCGCCGCGTCGGTGACCGCCAGGTCGAAGCCGGCGAAGACCTCGCGCAGGTGCGCCTCGGCCGCGGCCGGGTCGCGGTCCGGGGCGTACCGGTAGTTGATCTCGATGTCGCAGCGGTCCGGGATGACGTTGCCGGCCACCCCGCCGGTGATCCGCACCGCGTTCAGGCCCTCGCGGTAGTCGCAGCCCTCGATGGTCACCCGGCGGGCCTCGTACGTGGTCAGCCGGCGCAGCACCTCGCCGGCGCCGTGGATGGCGTTCACCCCGTGCCAGGACCGGGCCGCGTGGGCCCGCTCGCCGTGCGTGGTGACGATCGCCCGCATGGTGCCCTGGCAGCCGGCCTCGACGATGCCGTACGTCGGCTCAAGCAGCAGCGCGAAGTCGGCCGCCAGCCACTCCGGGTGCGCCTCGGAGACGAGGGTGAGGCCGTTGTACCTCGACTCGATCTCCTCAGCCTCGTAGAAGAGGTAGGTGACGTCGTAGCGCGGGTCGGGCAGGGTCACCGCCAGATGCAGCGCGTAGGCGACGCCGGACTTCATGTCGGAGGTGCCGCAGCCGTACATCAGGTCGCCGCGCATGGTCGACGGGAAGTTGTCGTTGAGCGGCACGGTGTCCAGGTGGCCGGCGAGCACCACCCGCTGGGCCCGGCCCAGGTCGGTACGCGCCATCACGGTGTTGGAGTGCCGGTAGGTGGTGAGGTGCGGCACGCCCCGCAGCACCTCCTCGACGCAGTCCGCGATCGCCTTCTCGTTGAGGGACACGGACTCGATGTCGACCAGCGCGCGGGTCAGCGCCACCGGATCGGCCAAGACCTCGGGGGTCAACGGGTTCTGCATGTGTCGCACGGTACCGTCATTTTCGTGACGACCGCACAGTCTGCCTGGGGCATCGGCCTGGCCACGATCACCGCTGACGACCAGGTGCTGGACACCTGGTACCCGACCGGCAAGCTGGGGCTCGGCGAGCTGCCGCTGGTCGCCGGGGAGGACGAGGCCGACGTGCTCGACCTGCCGCCCGGCGCGGTCGGCGACCGGGCGCTGCCCGGCCTGCGCACCGCCCAGGTGGTCACCGTGATCGGCTCGCTGGACGACCCGATCAAGGACGCCGCCGACGCGTACCTCCGGTTGCACCTGCTCTCCCACCGCCTGGTGCGGCCCAACGAACTGAACCTCGACGGCATCTTCGGCAAGCTGGCCAACGTGGCCTGGACCTCGGCCGGGCCGTGCCCGCCGGAGCGGGTCGACGAGCTGCGGGTCATCGAGCGGGCCGCCGGCCGCCACCTGGCCGTCCACGGGGTGGACAAGTTCCCCCGGATGACCGACTACGTGGTCCCGGCCGGCGTGCGCATCGCCGACGCGGACCGGGTCCGGCTCGGCGCGCACCTGGCCGCCGGCACGACCGTGATGCACGAGGGCTTCGTCAACTTCAACGCCGGCACGCTGGGCGCCTCGATGGTCGAGGGGCGGATCGTGCAGGGTGTGGTGGTCGGCGACGGCTCCGACATCGGCGGCGGCGCCTCGATCATGGGCACCCTCTCCGGCGGCGGCACCGAGAAGGTCCGTATCGGCGAGCGGAGCCTGGTCGGCGCGAACGCGGGTGTGGGCATCACCCTCGGCGACGACTGCGTGGTGGAGGCCGGGTGCTACATCACCGCCGCCTCGAAGATCACGCTGCCGGACGGCCGGGTGGTCAAGGCCCGCGAGCTCTCCGGGGTGGACGGCCTGCTGTTCTGGCGCAACTCGGTGACCGGCGCGCTGGAGGCGAAGCCGCGGACCGGCCGGGGCATCGAGCTGAACGCGGCGCTGCACGCCAACGACTGAGCGGCGACGCGGAGCGGGCCGGGGCGCGCTGCCCCGGCCCGTCCGCCGTCCGGTTCACCGCAGGCGGTACGCCTGGATGATCCGCTCGGTGACCGTGTTGCCGGCGCTGTCCCGGGCCGTGGCCCGCAGCGAGACGTGGCCGGGGCCGGCCGGGTGCCGGACGGTGGCCGCCCAGCCCGCGCCCTGCTTGTGCAGGGTCGCCTTCCGCCAGCTCTTCCCGCCGTCGTACGAGACGTCGACGGTGAGCGCCGCGACGGAGGCGGCCGGTGCGCCGGGCTGGCGCTGCACCGTCACCGGAATGGTGAAGGTCCGGCCTGCCGGGGCGCTGCTGTCCACGGCCAGCGGCGGGGCGAAGCGCACCGCCATGGCGGGCAGCCGGGCCCAGTCGTCACCCGGGACGTGCTTCGAGCGGAACGTCCAGGTGGCCGAGACCTCGGTGCTCAGGTCGGTGAAGCCCCGCGTGGCCGAGGTCTCCAGCCGGTAGCTCGCCGCGCCCGGCGGAACCTGGAACTCGCCGTTACCCGCGGCGGGCTGCTCGGCCAGCAGCTTCCCGTTGCGGTAGAGGGCGGTCCGCTCGGTGTCGTTCAGCGAGCCGCCGGGGTGGCCGCCCGCGTCGCTGTGCACCGGCAGGGCGACCACGAGGGTGTCGCCGTTGCGCGTGATGCCCTGCTCCGGCCAACGCGGCTGCGGGAACGACGGCCCGTACGGCGCGCTGTTCCAGTCCTCCCGGTAGGTCCGGCCGGCCCGGTACCGGGTGGGCACCGACGCCAGCACCGTCTTGGGCTCCAGCCAGCCGTCCTCGCCCCGCGCGCCGAAGTCCAGTTCCGAACTCCACCGGGTGCGGGTCGTGCTGTAGTGCTCGACCCGCTTGCCCGGCACCGGGACGGGGACGACGATCGCCGAGCCGCCGATGTTGTAGTCGGGTTCCGGGAAGACGATCCGCTCGTTGTCCAGCCCCGTGTAGCCGTCCGCGAACCGGTGCGTCACCGTGGCCAGGTCGGCCGGCCGGTAGTGCCGGACGAACCCGGTCGGCATCCGGCCCGGGAACAGCTCGTTGAGACCGTAGAAGTACGGGCTGCGCTCCGGAGCCGTCGGTTCGAGCCACTGGCTGGCCAGGGCGGCGACGAAGAGCGAGTCGGAGACGCCGCGCCCGAGCTGGCCGCTGTAGAGGCCGTCGAAGCTGGGCGTCCAGAGCCCAAGGCCGTAGGCGATGTCCGCGGTGGACCAGTTGGCCGAGAGGTCGATCAGCAGCGGCGCCGCGCCGCGCTGCGGCACGGTGGACCGCACCGGCTTCGCCCGCCGCGCGTCGATCGTGAGCCGCTGGTCACCGCTCACCACCAGCTCGGGCTGGGCCAGCATGGACACCTCGGTCCAGCCCTCCTCCCCCGGCACGTAGAGCAGGCTGTTCAGGCCGTACCGGCCCTTCGGGAGCCGGATCCGGGCCTCACCGTCGGGGTCGTACACGTCCCGGAAGAGGACGCCGTCCAGCCCGACCAGGGTGGTGAAGTAGTCGCCGGTGAGCTTGCCGGCCCGGTCCCGGTGGGTGACCGTCAGGTCGTAGCTCTCCACCTCGCGGTTGACCGCCAGCGGAGTCACCGCGACGGCGTCGCCGGCGCGGGCGACCAGCCGGCCGGTCCAGTAGCCGTCGAGGCCGCCGAGCCGGGTGTCGGCGGTGACGGTGACCTGGGCCGTCCCGCCGGCCGCCACGGTGAGCCGGGAGGCGCCGAGCGAGAACATGCCGGCCGGGGCGCTGCGGCCGTCCGGACCGGTGACCTCGGCGTTGAGGTCGAGGGTGAGCGGGGCGCTCCCGCCGTTGCGATAGGTGACCGTGCGGGCGATCGGCTGGTCGTCGCCGTGCGGCCAGGCCGCCATCCCGAACGAGACGCTGGGCGGGTCGGTGGTGATTTGCTCGGCGATGGCGTGAGCCACGTCGACCCGGCCGGCGCCCTGCTGGTACGCCGTCTGGTCCGGGTGCGGCCTCGCCGAGGCCATGAGGGTGGCCTTGTACCGCCCGGCGGTCCAGCCGGGGTGCTGCTGGGCGAGCAGCGCCGCCGCGCCGGCCACGTGCGGCGTGGCCATCGAGGTGCCGGAGAGGGAGACGTACTTCTCCCCCACCGGGTCGCCGATGGCGCCGTTGGCGGCCCGGGCGGCCACGATCTCCACGCCCGGGGCGGTGATGTCGGGCTTGAGCCCGCCGTCGATGCGCGGCCCCCGGCTGGAGAAGTCGGCCAGCGCGTCGTCCCGGTCGACCGCGCCGACCGCCAGCGCGGCGTCGGCGGTGGCCGGCGAGCCCACCGAGCCGTCGGCGCCGTCGTTGCCGGCGGCCACCACGAAGAGCGTTCCGGTCTGCGCGGTCAGCGTCTCGACGGCCTGCTCCAGCGGGTCGACCTCGGGGAAGTCCGCGCCGCTGAGGCTCATGTTGACCACGGTGGCGTGCTTCTCGGCGGCGGCCCACTGCATGCCGGCGAGGATCGCCGACTCGGTGCAGCCCTGGTTCTCGCAGACCTTGCCGGAGAGCAGGGTGGCGTCGGGGGCCACGCCGCGGTACTTCCCGCCGGAGGCGGCCCCGCTGCCCGCGATGATCGAGGCGACGTGGGTGCCGTGCCCGACCGTGTCGTCCGACTCGGCCGCCTCGCTGAAGTTGCGCGCGTCGGCCACCTTGCCGGCCAGGTCCGGGTGGGAGAGGTCGACGCCGGTGTCGAGCACCGCGACGCTGACCCCCTTGCCGGTGAAGCCGGCGGCCCAGGCGGTGGGGGCGCCGATCTGGGGCACGCTGTGGTCGAGGGTCACCCGCCGCCGGCCGTCCAGCCAGATGCGGTCGACGTCCCCCGCCGCGTCGATCCGGGCACCGGCCCGGCCGGCCGTGACCGCGCCCCAGACCGCGCCGGCGTCGGCCTTCGTGGCGACGAGCGCCGCGCCACCGATCGCCGGCAGGTCGCGGGTCGTCCGGGTGCCGGCCATCGGGGCCGCCGCCCGCCGGGCCGAACCCGGCCGGTACGACACGAGCAGCGGCAGCGTGTCCCGCCGGGCGTCGTCGTAGCCGGCCGCGACCAGTCCGGTGACGTCGAACAGCCGCCGGTCGACCCGGCCCGCCCGGACCAGGGGCAGCGCGTCCTGCGGCAGCACGGTGAGGTGGCCGCGTTCCCGGCCGACCAGGAAGCCGATGCCGGTGCGGCCGGCACCGGGGCGGACCGCCGCCTGTCCGGCGGCCGTGACGGTGACCCGGTCGCCGGTGATCAGGGTGACGGTCACCGGCTCGCCGGCGCGCGCCGCGGTGGCATCCACCGGTGCGCTGTCCGGGGCTGCCCGCGGTGCGGCCGCGGCCGGCACGGGCACGCCGAGCACCAGCCCCAGGGTGAGGCCGAGGCCGGCGATTCTTCTTCGGTTTCGGCTCAACATCTCTCCTTCGTCAGGGCGTCTTCGTCGGTAGAAGACATCGACGCGGAACGTCAGGATTACATACCGCGTATGCAATGGGAAAGCCCCTAAACCCGCTAAATCAGCGCCGAACCCGTCAGCACGTCGGGATGATTCCGGGGTGACCGCCATGAAGGACCGCATGCTCGCCGGCGAGCTGTACATCGCCGACGACCCGGAGATCGTCGCCGACCTGGACCGGGCCGCGCGGCTTAGCGAACGCTTCAACCGCAGCTCCGCCGACGACCCCGAGGGGCGCCTCGCCGCCCTCCGCGAGCTGCTCGGCTCGCTCGGCGAGGACGCCTGGGTGCGGCCGCCGCTCTACTGCGACTACGGTCACCAGGTCCACATCGGGCCACGCACCTTCGTCAACTTCAACGCGGTCTTCCTCGACGTCGCCCGGATCACCATCGGCGCCGACGTCCAGATCGGACCCAACGTGCAGCTCCTCACCGCCACGCACCCGATCGAGCCGGCGGCCCGGCGGGCCAAGTGGGAGGCGGCCCAGCCGATCACCATCGGCGACAACGCCTGGCTCGGCGGCGGCGTGATCGTGCTGGCCGGCGTGACCATCGGCGAGAACACCGTGGTGGGCGCGGGCGCGGTGGTGACCAAGGATCTACCCCCCAATGTGGTGGCCGTGGGTAACCCCGCCCGCCCGGTCCGGACCCTCGAAGAGACCATCTGAGCTGCGGAAATGATGCTTCGCCGGGATGCGGATTACGGCCGGAGGGTGCACTCTGGGTAGTGACCCTTTCGCCCAGGGGGCGTCATGGAACGGGTGCTCGGACTGCGCGTGCACGGGGTGTCGAACACCCCGCCCGACCAGTTGCTCGGGCTCCGCCCCGCCCCCGGCGGTGACGGCGCGCTCTTCCCCGCGTACTTCGGCCCCGAGCGGCTGCGCACCCTGGCCCGGCTGCTCCGCCGGACCGTGCCGTCACCCCGGCAGGGGGTCGGCTAGCCGGACCACCAGGTCGGCGTGTCCGGCGGTGCCGGCGACGAGGCGGGCGTTCGCCTCGTCGCTGCCGAGCGCCCAGGCACGGGCCTGTTCCGGCGTCTTCCCGTACGCCTCGTGCCGGGCGGTGAGCCGGCGCACCCGCAGCTCGGCGTCGAGGTCGAGGAACCAGACCTGGTGCAGCAGGGTGCGCACCTCCTCCCACGGCTCGTCGCGCAGCAGCAGGTAGTTGCCCTCGGTCACCACGAGCCGCACCTCGGGCGGCACCTCGATCGCCCCGGCCACCGGCTCCTCCAGGTCGCGGCGGAACGCCGGCGCCCACACCGAGGTCGGCTCCAGCCGGCGCAGCCGCCGCAACATGGAGACGAAGCCGTTGACGTCGAACGTGTCCGGCGCGCCCTTGCGCGCGTCCCGGCCCAGCCGGGCCAGCTCCGCCTGAGCCAGGTGGAAGCCGTCCATCGGCACCAGCCGGGCGGCCGGGCCGACCTCGGCGA
Organism: Micromonospora sp. NPDC004551; assembly: GCF_040609975.1. Lineage (NCBI taxonomy): Bacteria > Bacillati > Actinomycetota > Actinomycetes > Micromonosporales > Micromonosporaceae > Micromonospora > Micromonospora sp. NPDC004551. The sequence continues at coordinate 112,801 of NZ_JBEXLM010000022.1, forward strand.
CGATCCGCTCGGCCAGCGTGGACTTGCCGGCCCCCGGCGCGCCGGCGATGCCGAGCAGTTGCCGCGGGCCGTCCCCGGCGAGGGCCCGCGCCCGGGCCACCAGCTCGCCGAGCGGGAGCGACTGGGCGGGCGGCATCAGCCGAGCACCGGCTGGCTGATGGTGAACCGGGCCTCCACCGCCGCCTGCACCGGCTGCGGCTGCGGATCCAGCTCCAGCTCGGGAGGCGCCTCCCCGGCCCGCGCGAAGCCCGCCTTGGCCAGCATCGGCGGGGCGGCGGCCAGGCCGGTGTCGGCCAGCTCCAGCAGGGCGGTCACCCGGGCGCCCAGCGCCTCCGCGTATTCCCGGGCGCGGGCCAGGGCGTCCGCGATCGCGGCGTGCCGGGCCTCCCGGTAGGCCGGGCTGTCCGGCCGCAGCGACCACCACGGGCCGGCCAGCTCGACCTGCTCCTGGTCGGCGAGGCGGAGCATCAGCTCGCCGAGCGCCGCGAAGTCGGCCACGGTGACCGTGGTGGTCACGCTGCCGTGGTAGGCCACCACCCGCTCACCCGAGCGCTTCGTCTCCGGCCAGACCCGGAGCTGGCCGGTCTCCCGCCGCTCCACGGCCGGCTCGGCGGCGTCGAGCAGCACCCGCACGGCGGCCGTCCGCTCGGCCAGCCGGGTCAGCGTGGTCTCCCGGTCGCGGTCGCGGGCGGTGGCGGTCACCGTGAACCGGGCCAGCTCGGGGGCGACCTCCCGGTACGCCTCGCCGCGCACCGCCACGACCGGTCCGTCCGCCATGACGCTCAGCCTAGTGGCGGGGTGGCCGGAAGGTGGGCCGTGTAGGTGACCGCGCCGCCCGCCACCCGGCAGCCGGTCAGGTGACCGCCGACCGCGCCCAGCTCGCGCAGGAAGGCGAGCTCCCCGGCGTGATCGGCGGCGGCCGGGAACTCACGCCGGTGGGCGGTGAACGCGCGGCCGTGCAGAGCGGCCCGGGCCCTGCGGCCCTCGGCCAGCCGGCCGGCCAGCTTCCCGGGGTCGCCGGCCCGCAGCGCCTCGGCCAGCTCGTCGAGGTAGGCCCGGACCGCGTCCAGTTCGGCCAGCACCTGCTCCCGGTTTCCGAGCAGCATGTTCGCGGTCCGCTCGGGCGGGCCGCCGGCCACCCGGGTGCCGTCGGAGAAGCTGCCGGCGGCGAGCGCGAGCACCGCGTCGCGCAGCGCCGACCGCTGCACCGTCCCGGCCAGGGCGCCGGCGAGCAGGTGGGGCAGGTGGGAGGCGAGCGCGGCGGCGCTGTCGTGCTCCGGGGCCGACATCGGCACCACCCGGGCGTGGAAGACGTCGACGAGCAGCGCGGCGAGCCGCCGGAACGCGGGCATCCCGGTGGGCCCCGGGCAGAGCACCCAGGCGGCCCCGTCGAGCAGGGCCGGGGTGGCCGCGTCGAGGCCGGCCCGGTCGGCGCCGGCCATCGGGTGGCCGGGCACGAACCGGTGCCCGAGCCCCTGCGTGGCGGCGGCGGTGGCCACCTCGGCCTTGGTGCTGCCCACGTCGGTGAGCACGCAGCGGTCGTCGGTGGCCGCGGCCACCCGGGCCAGCGTCGTGGGCAGGGTGGGCAGCGGGCCGCACAGGAAGATCACGTCCCGGCCGGCGACCGCCTCCTCGACCGTGCCCGGCGCGGCGGCGCCCTGCTCGCGGACCCGCCGCCGGGTCGCCGGATCGGGGTCCCAGCCGGCCACATCGAGCCCGGCGTCGCGGAGCCGGAGCAGCACCGAGCCCCCGATCAGGCCCGTGCCGACCACCGCCGCCCGTGCCTGCCCGCCGGCCCCGCCCACCATCGGCCCACCTCGGCGTCCCGTCGTCGCGGGGCCGGACCGGCCCCGCGGGAAGTCCCGCCGAGGATACCGTCCGCGGCTCAGCCCCGGCCCTCGGTCACCGTCCCCCGCCACCGGGCGAACGCCCTGCCCGGATCGCCGAAGTACGCCCACGGCAGCTCGGTCACCAGGTCACCGAGCGCCTGGAAGCGCTCCGCCGCGGCGGCGTGGTCGCCGCCCACCGCGAAGCACATCGCGAAGTTGTTGTGCGGCTGCGGCCAGCCCGGGTACCGGCCGTGCTCGGGGTGGCGCACCGAGTTGTCGGCCGCGGCGCGCAGCTCGGCGAGCACCTCGGGGTCGCGGAGGTGGGCGTCGTCCTCGCCGGACGGCAGCTTCAGCCACATCTCCAGATGGGCCGCCGCGACGAGGTGGGCCAGGCCGCTGGCGGCCGGGGCCTTCGCCGCCGCGGACCGGGCGAACTCGAACATCTCCTCGTCGCTGCCGAACCACTTGGCGCACCGGTACTGGAGCATCTGGACGTGTGCCAGCCGGTGCCAGGGGTGCCGGGCGACCACCTCGGCGAAGCGCCGCGCCGCCTCGTCCCGGTCCACCTGGCGGCCCCGCGCCGAGGTGACCAGGAAGGCCCGGGCCGTGGTGTCGTCCGGATCCCGCGCGGCCACCTCGTCCAGCAGGTTCTCGGCGAAGGTCAGCCGCTTGCGGAACTCGCGGAACTGCTCCTGGCTGGTGTGGGAGGAGGACGCGCCGCCCCGGGCCTCCCAGGCCCAGTTCACCGCGTGGGTGCCCCGCACCAGCAGCGGGAGGGTGCTGCGCGGCTCGGCGTCGGCCCACTCGCCGATCCAATCCTGCACGTCCGGCACCCGGCTGGCGGCGGACAGGCAGAACGCCTGGTGGTCGGGGTCGGTGACGGTGACCAGCAGGTCGCGGGCGGCCCGCCAGTCCCGCCGGGCCAGCGCCTCGGACAGCGCCCGGGCGGTCGGGTCACCCATCGTCGGGTCGACCGGAAGCGCCGGTCCACTCTGCTGCTTCGTCCTCCGCCGGAACGGCCACATGTCCTCGTCCTCCCCCGTGAGCGTCGACGGAGATCGTAGGGCGGGGCCGATGGGCACGGAAGGGGGTTGTCCGGGCCGCGCTCGCGTCGTACGGTCCCCCGGCGGCCCGACCGGACGGGCCGGTCTCAACGGGGAAGGAAAACACATGTCCGCCACGTACCGGGCGCTCGCCTCGGTGGCCATGTTGATCGGTTTCTACGTCGTCGCGCTGCTCCAGCTCGCCGCCGTGGCCGCGCTCGGCGTCTGGCTGTTCAGCCACACCAGCGGCGTGATCACCGGCAAGCTGCTGCTCCCGCTGGTCGTCGCCCTCGGCGCCGTCGGGGTCGGGCTGTGGAAGGCCATCCGTACGAAGAACGAGCCGGCGCCCGGCCTGATCCTGGACGAGCGGGCGGCGCCGTGGCTCTGGGCCACGGTGCGGGAGCTGGCCACCGCGGTCGGCACCCGCGCGCCCGACGAGATCCGCCTGGTGCCCGAGGTGAACGCGGCGGTCGGCGAGCAGAGCAGCCTGCTCGGCCTGATCGGCGGCCGGCGCACCCTCTACGTCGGACTGCCGCTGCTCCAGGCCCTGCGGGTCGACCAGCTCCGGTCGGTGCTGGCGCACGAGCTGGGTCACTACTCCGGCCAGCACACTCGGCTGGGCGGCGTCGCCTACCGGGGCCGGCTGGCCATCGGCGAGACCATCGAGCGGATCAGCCCGCGCAACCCGATCGGCTGGGTCTTCAAGCAGTACGCGAAGCTCTACCTGATGGTCGACAACGCCGCGTCCCGTCGCCAGGAGCTGGAGGCGGACCGCGCGTCGGTGCAGATCGCCGGGCACCAGGCCGCGGCCTCGGCGCTGCGGACCCTGCCCGCCCTCGACGCGGCCTGGCGCTTCTACGAGACCCGGTACGTCGACCCGGGCTGGTCGGCCGGCCTGGCGCCGGACGACTTCTTCGGCGGCTTCGGCCATCTCCTCCAGGCGCGCCGGAACGAGATCGACGAGCTGCGGGACAACGCCCCGGAGCGGCCGGCGTCCCGCTGGGACACCCACCCGCCGATCGGCGCACGCGTCGCCGCGATGGACCAGCTTCCTCCGGTGCACGCCACGCCGGACGACCGGCCGGCCTGGACCATGCTCGCCGACGTGGTGGGCGCCGGCCGGGCACTCCAGAGCCTGATCGTCGCGCACGGCTCCCGTCGCCTGCTGCCCTGGCCGGAGTTCATCGCCGAGTCGATCGCGGCCGGGGTGCAGCAGCGGGCGGACCGGATCTACCGGGCGGCCGCCCGGTTCACCGGCACGCCGGAGCCGGGCCTGCCCACCGTGCTGGACCTGGTCCGCGCCGGCCGGCTCGGTGAGTTCGCCGAGCAGTTCTTCACCGACACCACCCGCCGGGAGGCGGCGGCCGCCTTCGCCGGCCCGATGGAGACGCTGCTCGACAACGCGGCGGTCCGCTCCGGCCGGGCGTACTGGCAGCTCTCCTGGTCCGACCCCGCCCGGCTGGTCGGTCGCTCGGGCGAGCCGTGGGACCTGGCCGAGATCGCCAAGCTGGCGGTCGCCCCGGAGACCCTGAACGAGGCGCTCGCCCGGCTGGCCGAGCTGGGCGTCGACGTGCGGCAGTCGACGGTGGTCCAGGCCCGGGCCTCGGCGCGGAACGCCGACCTGATCGCCGGGCTCGCGAACATCAAGATCGACGGCCGGGAGCACGACGTGTACGTGCTGGACAACGGCCTGGTCCTGGTCCCCGATCCGGGGAAGGCGCACGAGGGCGAGAAGCGGCTCAAGGAGGTGCTGAGCGCGACGCCGGTCGCCGAGGTGGCCAGCCGGAACCCGTTCCTGCCGTACGAGGAGATCCGCTCGGTCGAGGTGACCAAGCGGGTGCCGCTGAAGGCGGTCATCACCCTTCACGACGGCCGGACCGTGCAGGTGCAGGAGCTGATGGCCAGCGAGTTCCTGGAGAAGCACAGCCGGGACACGCTGCTGCGGGTGTTCGAGCAGATCAACGACTGACCCGGTCGCGCCGGCCGGCCCTTCCCGGGCCGGCCGGCGCGGGCGGTCAGACCTCGGCGAGCCGGCCGGCGACCGCGTCGACGTGCTCGTCCGACTCGGTCAGGGCCACCCGGACGTGCCGGGCGCCGGCCGGGCCGTAGAAGACGCCGGCGGCGACCAGGATGCCCCGGCGGGCCAGCCAGTCGACGGTGGCCCAGCAGTCCTCGTCGCGGGTCATCCAGAGGTAGAGCCCCGCCTCGGAGTGCTCGATGGTGAAGCCGGCGGCGGTGAACGCGGCGTGGAGCTTCTCCCGCCGGGCCCGGTAGCGCTCCCGCTGCGCGTCGGCGTGCGCCTGGTCGCCGAGCGCGGCCACCATGGCCGCCTGCACCGGGGCGGGCACGATCATGCCGGCGTGCTTACGGATCTTGAGCAGCTCGGCCACCAGCGCCGGGTCACCGGCCACGAAGCCGGCCCGGTAGCCCGCCAGGTTGGAGCGCTTCGAGAGCGAGTGCACCGCCAGGACACCCTCGTACGACCCGCCGCAGACCTCGGGCGCGAGCACCGAGACGGGCTGGGCGTCCCAGCCCAGCGGCAGGTAGCACTCGTCGCTGGCGACCACCGCGCCGCGCTCCCGCGCCCAGTCGACCACCTTGCGCAGGTGGCCGGCGGGCAGGACCCGCCCGGTCGGGTTGCCGGGCGAGTTCACCCAGACGAGCCGGACCCGGGGGTCGGGACCGAGCGCCGTCAGCGAGTCGGTACGCACCGTGGTGGCGCCGGCCAGCCGGGCCCCGTCCTCGTACGTCGGGTAGGCGATGGACGGCACCACGACCACGTCACCGGGCCCGATGCCGAGCAGCGTGGGCAGCCAGGCGACCAGTTCCTTGGAACCGATCGTGGGCAGCACCCCGAGCCCGTCGACGCCCGCCCCGCAGGCGCGGGCCACCCAGGCCGCGATGGCGTCCCGCAGCGCGGGCGTGCCCGCGGTCAGCGGGTAGCCGGGAGCGTCCGACGCGTCGGCCAGCGCCTGCCGGATCAGCGCCGGCACCGGGTCGACCGGCGTGCCCATCGAAAGGTTGATGAGACCGCCCGGGTGCGCCGCGGCCGTCGCGGCCGCGACGTCCAGGGTGTCCCAGGTGAAGTCGGGCAGCCGTGCCGAGACCGGCGCGGGCCGGTTCAGTGGCCCTCTCCGCGCGGCGGCTGCGCGGCCACGAAGGTCGCGTCCTTCTCCACCTTGCCGATCTTGGAGGCGCCGCCCGGCGAGCCCAGATCCTCGAAGAACTCGTAGTTCGCCCCGGTGTAGTCCTTCCACTGCTCCGGGACGTCGTCCTCGTAGAAGATCGCTTCGACCGGGCAGACCGGCTCACAGGCACCACAGTCGACGCACTCGTCGGGGTGGATGTAGAGCATCCGATTGCCCTCGTAGATGCAGTCGACCGGGCACTCCTCGATGCATGCCTTGTCGAGCACATCCACGCACGGCTCGGCGATGATGTAGGTCACCGGTCTCTCCTCCGCAAGACTCGCCGCGATCATCCGCGACGGTAAGAGCCTAGTATCTCGCCGGGGAGGGGGTCGATCGTGCTCCGACAGCAGGACGTGGGCCACCGGATCGTGGTCCGGCGGATTGTGGGGATTCGCGAAGGCCGACCGCTCTTCTCCGACGCGCTCGGGGAGCTGGTCGAACTGAGCGAGACCCACATCACGCTGGCCACCGACCGCGGCCGGGTGCGGGTCCCGGTGGACGAGGTGCACCGCGCGAAACGAGTGCCGCCCGCCCGCCGGCCGACGGCCGCCGCCGTCATCGCCCTGGAACTGGCCGCCGACGAGGCGTGGCCCGCCCCGGTGCGCGGGCGGCTCGGCGACTGGCTGCTGCGCAGCGCCGACGGCTGGACCGGGCGGGCGAACAGCGCGCTGCCCGTCGGCGACCCGGACCGCCCGCTGCCCGCTGCGCTGGACGCGGTGCAGCGCTGGTACGCCGAGCGCGGCCAGCCCGCCATGGTGAACACCCCGCTGCCGCTGGCCGCGCCGGTCGGCGCCGAGCTGGACGCGCGTGGCTGGACCGCCCGGCCGCCGGTGCTGGTGCAGACCGCGCCGCTCAGCGCACTGCCGGCGGGGCGCACTGACCTGCCCCCGGTCGGCCTCTCGCCGACGCCCTCCGAGGAGTGGCTGGCCGTGGCCGCCGGCCGCAAGGGCGGGCTCCCGGACGCCGCGCGGCACGTGCTCACGGCCGTGGACCGGATCCGCTTCGCCCACCTGCACGTCGACGGCCGGCTGCTCGCGCTGGGCCGGGGTACGGTCACCGGCGAGGGCCACCGGCTCGGCCTCACGCTCATCGAGGTGCTGCCGGAGGCCCGGCGGCGCGGGTTCGCCGGGGCGGTCATCCGGGCGCTGGCCGACTGGGGCCGGGCGGAGGGCGCCAGGCACGCCTTCCTCCAGGTCGAGCAGCGCAACGCGCCCGCCGTGGCCCTCTACCAGCGGCTCGGCTTCACCACCCACCACACGTACCTGACCCGGGTCGCCCCGGACTGATCGAAGGGTTCCGGCAGGTCGTCCGGGGTACGGAGAACGCGTACCCCGGTGAGGAAGGACCTGCTCGATGGCCAAGCAGCCCACAGCGCGGCGCGGAAGCGGCGCGGCGGCGACGAAGAACGAACCCGGCAACCAGACGCCGAACACGCCCGACGTCAACGAGAGCGAGATCGCCCGCCTGAAGGTCGACCAGCTCCGCGACCGCCTCCGCCGGCGCGGCGTCACCGGCACGGCGGACATGCGCAAGCCCGAACTGGTCGACACGCTCATCCAGGCCCTCCGCGAGGGCCGCAAGACCACCCGCTCGCGAGGCACCACGGCGGCACGCGGCACCGGCGACGCGACGCCCCGGGCCGGGAAGGGCGGCGGATCCGGCGCCCGGGTCCCGCGGCGCCGGTCGGGCGCCCACGACGCCGTGGCCGACGGCAACGACCGGCAGCCCGTCCGGGTCACCGGCGACTCCCGTCCCGGCGTGGAGTCGACGTTCGCGGCGGCGGACCGGGTGGTGGCCTCGATGGTGCCGCCGGAGGTCGACCGGGTGGACGAGGTGATCACGCCCGAGGGCACGATCCTCACGGACGGCCCGGGTGGTGCGGCCGAGTCGGTCGACTCGCCGCCGCTTCCCGGCACCCGCACGCGGAAGCCCCGCTCTTCGGCCGGCCGTAGCTAGCGCAGCCGCACGCCGCCGCGCTGGTCCCGCCCGGACGCCGTGCCCGCAGGGCCGGCCCCGGGCGGGACCCGTCGCGGGGCTCGGCCTCAGCGACGGACGATCTTGCGGGGCTTCGCCGCCTTCAGTTCGGCGTAGCGCTTGAGCTGCCGGGAGCGGTGGTCGCGGCCCAGGGCCGTGAGGATCAGGTAGCCGGCCAGCACGCCGGCCACGGTGGCCGCGAGGTAGAGCCAGATCTGGGCGAAGAAGAGGCCGGCACCGCCTTCGAACGGGTTCTCGCCGACCAGCAGGGGGCCCACGAAGACGGTCAGCGCCAGCGCCACGACCACCGCGACGGCCAGGTCGCCGGTCCAGTGGCCGGCCGGCCGCTCCGCGCCCCAGCGGAACGCCGTGGCGGCGAGGATCAGCCCGATCACCAGGAACATCACCAGCGAGACCCGGCCGGCGGCGGTGTCGTCGTCCGGGTAGGCGAACCTGATGACCAACCGGGCCACCACGTTGACCACGAACAACGCGGCCGCCAGCACGCCGACCGCCCGCCACCGCTGGAACATCGCACGCCTCCCGCCGTACCGCCCGCCTTTCCGGTGGGCTCCTGGCAGGAATATCTACCACCGCAACCTGTGCGGCGTCAGTACCCTCAGCGGACCGGCGGCGGCACCACGAGCTGCCGGAAACCCAGCACCGCGAAGGTGATCGCCCCGGCCACGATGAGCCCGAGGCCGAGCACGTTGTCGCCGCTGAGCGCGAGATCGCCCTCGACGGTGCGGAAACCACCCGCCACGATCACCACGAACCAGGGCACGGCGGCCAGCGCCACCGCCCAGCGGGTGCCCACCGCCCGGTGGGCGAACCCGCTCACGAGCACCGTCAGCACCACCACCGCGGCGATCCCGCCGAGCGCGAGCGCGGTGCCGACCAGGGCCTTGCCTGCGCCGCCCGGGCGGCCCTTGACCACCTCCCAGGCCCAGGTGGCGTAGAGCAGGTCGAGCACCGCGGTGAGCACGCCGGCCCAGACCGCCACCACCCCGCCGGCGATGCGCAACGCGAGGTCGACCGCGCGGCCCGACGGCTCGGGCGGCGCGGCGGGCTGCTGCTCGGGGGCGACCGACATGGGTACGGCGGGCAGCGTCACCGGAGACCGGCCGCCGTGACCGGGGACCGGTCCGGCGCGTCCGGCGCCAGCCCGGCGAAGAGGTCGTCCTCCCAGCCGTACGGGCCGCTGCCCGGGCCCTTCTCGCCGACCGCGAGGGTGAAGTACTCCACCCCCATGAACTCGGCGCCGAAGTTGCCGGCGATCGAGTAGAGCCAGGAACTGGCCGGGATCTGGGTGGCGTGCGCCCGCATGGCCGCCTCCTTGGCCAGGTGCTGGTCGGTGGCGTCGACGCGCGCGGCGATCCCCTCGTCGGGGGTGCCGAAGGGCAGGTCGTCGATGCTGTCGATGCCGGCGAAGGGGTTGTCCGACGACTCGGTGAACGCGTCCAGGCCGGCCTCCAGCACGCCGCGCGGCATGGCCGTCCAGTAGACCTTCGCCGGGGCGATCCCCTCGGCGGCGGCCAGCTCGACACCGCGCATCGCCACCCGGTGCGCCTGGATGTGGTCCGGGTGGCCGTAGAAGCCGTTCGGGTCGTACGTGATCATCACCTGCGGGCGGACCTCGCGGATGACCTCCAGCAGGTGCCCGGCGGCCTCGTCGAGGTCGGCCTTCCAGAACGCCCGTGGGTGCTCGTTGGTGGCCAGCCCCATCATCCCGGAGTCGCGGTAGCGGCCCGCGCCGCCGAGGAAGCGGTGATCGGTGACGCCGAGCGCGGCGCAGGCGGCCGACAGCTCGCCGATCCGGTAGCCGCCGAGCTGGTCGGCCTCGGCCGCGGCGAGCTGGGCCAGCGCCGGCACGTGGATCTCGCCCTCCTCGCCCAGCGTGCAGGTCACCAGGGTGACGTGGGCGCCGGTGGCGGCGTAGTGCGCCATGGTCGCGCCGGTGCCGATGGACTCGTCGTCGGGGTGCGCGTGGACCAGCAGCAGGCGTCGGTCGGGCAGCGTCGTCACGCCCGTCACTCTAACCGGCGGTCCTGCCCGCCCGATGCTTACGCGTCCGCCCAGGTCGGCCACATCACGCCCGGCGCGCGCCTAGTCTCACAGGCGTGGACTTTCCCGAGCTGGCCGCCCGCACCCGTCGGTTCAGCCACGGGGCGCCGCGCTCCGTATCCGTCGCCGACGACGGCTCCCGGGTCGTCTTCCTGCGCTCGTCGGGACCGGAGGACCCGGCCGACGCGCTCTGGCTGCTCGACGTCGCCTCCGGCGAGGAACACCTCGTCGCCGACCCGGCCGTGCTGCTCGGCGCGGACGGCGAACCGGCCGCGCTGGCGCCGGGCGAGCGGGCGCTGCGCGAGCGGCTGCGGCTCAGCGCCGCCGGCATCGGCTCGTACGCCCTGGACGCCGCCGGCCGGGTGGCCGCGTTCGCGCTGGCCGGCCGGTTGTTCCGGGCCGACCTGGTGCACGGCGACGTGGTCGAGGTGGCCGCCGTCGGCCCGGTGATCGACCCGCGTCCCGACCCGACCGGCGAGCGCCTGGCCTACGTCACCGACGCCGCCGAGGGGGTGCGCCGGGGCCAGCTGCGGGTGGTCGAGCCGGACGGCACCGACAATCTGCTGGCCGGCGAGGACAGCGGGGTCACCTGGGGGCTGGCCGAGCACATCGCGGCGGAGGAGTTCGGCCGGTTCCGCGGCTACTGGTGGGCGCCGGACGGGCGTTCGGTGCTGGCCGCCCGGGTGGACGAGTCCCGGCTGGACCGCTGGCACCTGCACGACCCGGCCGACCCGGCGAGCCCGCCGACGTCCGTCGCGTACCCCCGGGCCGGCGGGCCCAACGCGGAGGTCAGCCTGCACCTGCTGGACCTCGACGGCGGCTGGGTCGACGTGCACTGGGACCGCGAGACCTATCCCTACCTGACCTCGGTCGACTGGGCGGACGGCGGCCCGCTCATCACGGTGCTGCGCCGGTCGCAGCAGCACGGGCTGGTGCTGGCCGTGGACCCGCGTACCGGTGAGACGCAGGTGCACGCCGAGCTGGCCGACCCGCGCTGGGTGGAGCCGATCCCGGGCACCCCGGCACACCTGCCCGACGGGCGGGTGCTGGTCGGCGGCGAGCTGGCCCATGACGGGTACGACGCCCGCTGCCTGTTCGCCGACGGCACCCTGCTCACCCCGCCGTCGCTCTACGTGCGCCGGGTGGTGGGCCGGCTGCCGGCCGGCCCGAACTCGGCGGCGGACCTGCTGGTCGAGGCGAGCGAGGGCGAGCCGAGCCAGCGTCACCTCTACCGCGTCCGGACGGCGATCGGCGGCGGGGTGGACGCGCGCCGGATGGGCAGCGACCCGGGCTGGCACACCGCCGCGATCGGCGGCAGCACGCTGGCCGTGGGCGTGGCCTCGCTGGAACACGCGGGCACCCGGTGGCGGGTGTGGCACGGCGACCGTGAGGTGGGCGAGCTGGCCTCGCGCGCCGCGACCCCGCCGTACGCGCCGCGGCCGACGCTGGTCCGGGTGACCGACCGGCGGCTGCCGAGCGCCGTGCTCTACCCGGGCGAGCACGTGAAGGGCACGAAGCTGCCGGTGCTGCTGGACGTCTACGGCGGTCCGGGCCACCAGGAGGTGATCGCGGCACGGGGGGCCTGGCTGGAACGGCAGTGGTTCGCCGAGCAGGGCTTCGCCGTGGTGACCATCGACAACCGGGGCACCCCCGGCATCGCCCCGTCCTTCGAGAAGGCGATCCACCGGCGGGTGGCGGACGTGATCCTGACCGACCAGGTCGACGCGCTGACCGCGCTGGCCGGCAAGCACCCGGATCTGGACCTGGAACGGGTGGCGGTGCGCGGGTGGTCGTTCGGTGGCTGGCTGGCCGGGCTGGCGGTGCTGCGCCATCCGGAGCTGTTCCGGTGCGCGATCGTCGGCGCCCCGGTCACCGACTGGACGCTGTACGACACCGCGTACACCGAGCGCTACCTGGGGATGCCGGACGACGGGATGGACGTCTACGCCCACCACTCGCTGGTCGAGCTGGCGGCCGAGCCGGTCGGCGACCCGGCGCAGGCCCGGCCCATGCTGCTGGTGCACGGCCTGGTCGACGACAACGTGCTGGCCGCGCACACGCTGCGGCTCTCGGCGGCGCTGCTGGCGGCCGGGCGGCCGCACGCGGTGCTGCCGCTCACCGGGGCCAGCCACATGGCCGCCGGCGGGGTGGCCGAGCGGCTGCTCCGGCTGGAGCTGGACTTCCTCCGCCGGCACCTGTGAACGCGCGAGGGCCCCGGCCGGATCCGGCCGGGGCCCCTGCGGGTTCAGGCTGTCACTGCTTCACGTAGGCGTTCACGAAGCTGGGCCAGCCGAAGATGCTGCCGATGAAGAGGCCGCCGGCCTTCTCACCGTGCGCGACGGAGACGACCTCGTTGTACAGCGGGACCGCCGGCGCCGACTCCTTCATGAGCCGCTCGTCCAGCCCGCTCCACTCCTCCGCCTGCTTGGCCGGGTCCTCCGCGAGCACCCGGTCGAACTCGGCGTTGATGGCGTCGTTGTTCAGCTGTGAGGTGTTGCTGTTGCCCTCGGCCTTGATGTTGCGGCCGTCGAAGAGCACCGGCAGGATCGACGCGCCGCTGGGCCAGTCAGCGGCCCACGAGTCGACCCAGATGTCCCACGGGTTGCTCTTCTTCTTCACGAAGTCGAGGTAACCGTCCTCGGGGATCGGCTTGATGGTGACGGTGAAGCCGGCCTTCTCCAGGGCGTTCTTGATCTGGGTGGCGGTCTCCTGCGACGGGGTGTCGTCGGAGGTGCCGAGAACCAGGTTCACCGACTTGCCGGCGAGCAGCTCCTTCGCCTTGTCCGGGTTGCCGCTCTCTCCGGCCGGGTACGCGTCGAACTGCTTGTAGCCGAGCGTGGTCGGCGGCAGCAGGGTGGTGAGCGGCACGGCGCCGTACGGGCCGCCGAGGTTCTTGGTGATGCTGCTGCGGTCGATCGCGTAGTTGATCGCCTGCCGCACGGACAGGTCGGTGACCCGCGTCGTGTTGATGCTCAGCCGGTAGGCGTTCGGCGTGGCCGCGACGATCATCCGCTCCTTGAGCTTGGCGTCGCCGGTGACCTTCGCGATCAGCTCGGACGGCACACCGCCGGTGGCCACGGCCGCGGCGTCGTTGCCGGTGCCGGCGAGCACCCGGTTGGTCTGGGTGGCGTTGTCCGAGCCGAGGGTCCAGACGAACTTGTCCGGGTACGCGTGCCGCACCGGGTCGGTCGCCGGGTCCCAGTTCTCGTTGCGCTCCAGCACCATCTCCACGCCGGGCGTGTGCTTGGTGAACTTGTACGGCCCGGACGAGAACGGCTGGTTGTCCAGGTTGACGCCGGTGTCCTTGTCCGGCGGCAGCGGCGCGGTGGCCGGCAGCGACACGGCGAACGGGAGGTCACAGCGCGGCTTGTTGAACTCGAAGCGCAGCGTCTGCGCGTCCGGGGTGCTCAGGCCCGGCGGCAGCGAGGTCTTGTTGGCCTTGAAGTTCCACTTGGTGTCGTACTGCGGGCTGTCGACCAGCCACTCCTGCAGGTAGGTCGGGCCACCGGTCAGGTCGGGGTCGAACGAGCGGGCGATGCCGTACGCGATCTCCTTGGAGGTGATCGGCCGGCCGTCCTCGAACTTGACGCCCTGCTTGATCTTGAATTCCCAGACCTTGCAGTCGTTGTTGACGTTCTTGCCGGGGGTCTCGGCCAGGTCGCCGACCAGGGTCACGTTGCCCTTGCCGTCGTCCTTGAACGTGGTGAGGAACCGCGCGTAGAGCTGGCTCCCCATCAGGCCGGCGAACGAGTAGACCCGCTGCGGGTCCAGGTGGGAGATCTTGTTCTCGCGCAGGATGTAGAAGGTCCCGCCCTTGGCCGCGCCGGGCACCTCCGCCGCCGGGCCGAGCGAGTCCTTGGGGTCGGTCGCGATGGCGCCGGTGCGGGGCTTGTTGGTGTCCACCTTGTCGGCGTTGTCGCCGGTGTTCTTGCTGCATGCACTGAGGGCGACCACCAGTGCCATCGCACCGCCCATGGCGGTGGCGAGTCTTGCTCGCATACTCACTCCTCCGGGTCCGATGAAGGAAAGCTTCGCTCAGCTTTCATCCGCGGTAAATTTCGAGCAGATAACGAATCGACGGCGACACGCGAGCTCAGCCGAGGCGCACCCGCGGATCGATGAACGCGTAGAGCAGGTCGACCACGATGTTCGCGACGACCACGAACAGCGCGGAGATCAGCACGGTGGCCATGATCGTGGGCAGGTCGCCCTGACGGACCGCCTCCACGGCGGTACGCCCCAGCCCCTGGATGCCGAAGGTCGTCTCGGTGATGACCGTGCCGCCGAGCGCCGCGCCCACGTCCAGGCCGGCGATCGTCACGATCGGCGTGATCGCCGCCCGCAGCGCGTGCCGCCCGTAGACCTTCCGCTTCGCCACGCCCTTGGCCCGGGCGGTGCGGACGAAGTCCTCGGAGAGCGTCTCCAGCATCTGCGCGCGGGAGAGCCGGGCGTAGATCGCGGAGAAGAGCAGGGCCAGGGTCACCCAGGCGAGCACCAGCCCGCGCGCCCACTCCACTGGATTGTCGAGGAACGGTACGTACCGGGGCGTCGGCAGGATCCGCCACGAGTACACGAAGATCAGCAACAGCACGGCGCCGACGAAGTAGAGCTGCAACGAGGCGAAGGTCAGCGTGAGCCCGATCGAGACGCGGTCGAGCAGCGAGCCCCGGCGCAGCGCCGATATCATCCCGAGCCCCACCCCGAGTGCGAGCCAGAGCACCGCCGCGGGGAGCACGATGTTCAGCGTCACGGGCAGCACCCGGGCGAAGGTGTCGCTGACCGCCTCGCTGTTGACGTACGAGTAGCCGAGGCAGGGCGCCTCGCACTTGCCGCCCTGCGCGCTGCCCAGGTCGCGGCCGACGAAGATGCCCTTCATGTAGTTGGCGTACTGCGTCGGCTTCGGGTCGTTCAGACCCAGCTCCGTCCGCACCCGCTCCAGGCGCTCGGCGTTGCAGTTCTTCGGGCACATGCCGGTCACCGGGTCGCGGGGCAGCGCGAAGAACATGAGGAAGCTGACGATGCTCACCGCGAGCAGCACCGAGACCGCCAGCAGCAGCCGCTTCAGCAGGAACCGCACCATGCGTGGAACCCCTTACCGTGACGACTTCGGGTCGAGCGCATCGCGCAGCGCGTCGCCGAAGAGGTTGAACGCCAGCACGAGCGCGAAGATGGTGATGCCCGGGAAGAAGACGTACGCCGGGTCGGTCTGCAGGTAGTCGATGCTGCGGTAGATCATCCGGCCGAAGCTGGGCACCGACTCGGGCAGCCCGACGCCGAGGAAGGACAGCGCCGCCTCACCGGTCACGTACGACGGCACGGCCAGCGAGAACGCGACCAGGATCGGCGCCCAGATGTTCGGCAGCAGCTGCCGGAAGAGCATGTGCCCCAGCCCGGCGCCACTGGCCCGGGCCGCCTCGACGAACTCCCGTTCGCGTAGCGACACCACCTGCCCGCGGACGAGCCGGGCCGTGCCGGTCCAGCCGAACGCGGCGAACACCACGATCAGGGTGGTCACCGCGAACCAGGTGGGCACCGCGTCCCGCGGGCCGTAGAACCGCAGCGAGAACGTCGGAACCACGGCGAGCGCGAAGATGAGGAACGGCATCGCCAGGGCGACGTCGGTGATCCACATGATCACGGAGTCGACCACCCCGCCCAGGTAGCCGGCGACGATGCCGAGCACCACGCCGATCGCCGTGGTGACGAGCGCGGCGCCGAGGGCGATCAGCAGCGAGGTGCGGATGCCGTAGATCATCCGGATGAAGATGTCCCGGCCCAGGCCCGGTTCGAGCCCGAACCAGTGGTCGCCGCTGACCCCGCCCACGTAGCCGAGCGGCATGCCGGTGCTGTCCAGCAGGTCGCCGAACTGCTGGCTGGGCGACATGCCGTAGAGCCGCTGGAGCAGCGGCGCCGCCAGTGCCGCGAGGATGAACACGGCCAGCACGATGCCGCTGACCAGGGCCGTGCGGTCCCGGCGCAGCCGGGCCCAGACGAGTTGGCCGGGCGAGCGCCCGACGAGCCCCTTCTCCTCGGGCCCCTCACCGGTGGACTCGATCTCGGCAAGCGCCACGCCCTCGACCGGGGACAGGCTCATTTCGACACCTCCTCGGCGGTCGCGGCGGCCGGTCCGGCGCCCTGGCTGATCGTTCCCGTCTCCGGGAAGTGGCAGGCGGTGGCCTGGTTGCCGCCGTCGCGGGGGACGAGCGCGGGTTCCTCGGTGGCGCACCGCTCCTGGGCTTTCCAGCAGCGGGTGCGGAAGCGGCAGCCCGAGGGTGGGTTGAGCGGGGTGGGGACGTCGCCGGTGAGGCGGATGCGTCCGGCGGGGCCGAGGGTGGTGACGTCGGGGATGGCCGAGAGCAGGGCCCGGGTGTAGGGGTGTTGGGGGCGGGTGTAGATGTCGTCGCGGTCGCCGATCTCGACGATCTTGCCGAGGTACATGACGGCGACGCGGTGGCAGAAGTGCCGTACGACGGCGAGGTCGTGGGCGATGAAGACGAATGCCAGGTCCAG
>NZ_JBEXLM010000023.1:0-124011 GCF_040609975.1 Micromonospora sp. NPDC004551
CACCACCGGTGAAAGCCAGACCAGCAATACCCAGCACACTCTTACGGAAGATCGTGTTCATGGGGGTAGCTCCATTCGGGGGTTGGCGCACACACGCCGACGGGGGTCGGCTCCCGGTGTGCGCAAGCACCACGTCAGGCGCTCAAAAGGGGGGAAAGTCTCAAGGGGGATCATCCGGCGCGCGGGGCGGGGCCTCTTCGCAGCGCCGGGACCATGTACAACGACCGGAGGCCCGCCATCATTCCCGGGCCCGGCACACCCACCTCGATCGGCGGGGCGGTCCCGGAGATCGGCCACCCGCTAGCTGGAGCGCCCTGCCTCCGTGGGGCCGGGCACCCCGCTGGGCGGGGCCGTGGTCCTCGGTCGTGCACCGGGTATAACGACCCCCGCCCACCGGCCATTCCGCCACCAGCGTGCCCCGACCACCCTCGAAACGGACACCCGGCCCACATTCGCCAGCCAGGGCACCTCCCGCTGAGACTTCGCCCCACACCCGCCAGCCGGGACGCCCCCGGCAAGCCCGGGCGGGCGGCGTCCGGCGGCCACCACCACGGCCGGCGCGACTGAGGCCGATCAGTGGAACACCACGTGTGTATCCGGGCCCCGGAGAAACACATGGCGTTCCACTCACGGCCCAAGTGAGGCCGCGAAGCGGACATACCCCCCAGCCGCCGACGGAGAGCGGCTGGGTGAGGGCGCGTCGGAGATCATCTGGACCGCCGACCGCGACGGGCCCCACCTGCTCGGCCCCCTTTGCTCTGCAGCCACGGACGCAACACCCAGGGACCTCCGGTGTTGCGTGGAGGGCTGCAGAGCAAAGGCGGATTGGACGTGGCAACGGCACCCAGCCTGTGTGGTTGTACCGGGGTCGCGAGCGTGAAAATGCTACGGCTGGCGTGTCGGCGTGGCGGATAGCTCGTAGGTGACCCCCGTGAGGAGTTCGGAGAGTTGCCACAGGCGATTGGCTGTGTCGGTGTCGTGGATGGCGCGCTCGCGGGTTCGGTGGGTCGGTTCACCGCGCAGTTGCAGCAGGCCGTCGGGAACGATGTAGCTGCCGCCGGGCAGGTCCGGCGTGGTTGCGGCGTACAGGGAGGTCTTCGCTCCTTCCGGGGTGGGCCGGAAGGCCACGCGCATGAGCAGGCGTGTGATGGTCGTGTAGAGCCGTCCTCTGCCGCTGTTGGCGCCGCCGGTGAGCACTTTGGTGCGGGTGAGTCCGGGCGCGACAGCCATGCTGCGCAGCTTCAGGTCGGCAGCGTCCGCTCGGCGCTGCAGTTCCATGGCGAAGTAGAGTTTGGCCCGCTTGGACTGTACGTAGGCGAAGGCCGTGCGGTAGGCGCGTTCGGCGTTGAGGTTGCCCAGGTCGAAACGAGCGAACCGCTGCCCTTCACTGCTGACGGTGACCACCCGTGGATCGGGTGCGGCAAGCAAGTGCGGCAGCAGCAGGCCAGTCAGGGCGAAGGTTCCGAGGTGGTTGATGCCGAACTGCGACTCGAACCCGTCCGCGGTCCGGGAATAGGGCACCATCGCCACCCCGGCGTTGTTGATCAGCAGGTCGAGTCGACCGTGGTCCAACCCGGCCGCGAACGCTCGGATGGAGGAAAGGCAGCCCAGGTCTACTTGGCGCAGTTCCAGGCGGGCGTCGGGTACCTCGCTCCGGATACGGGCAAGGGCGGCCCGGCCGCGTTCAGGGTCGCGGCAGGCGAGCACCACCTGTGCGCGACGGCGGGCCAGTTCACGAGCGGTGACGTAGCCGATGCCGCTGTTGGCTCCGGTCACCATGGCGACGCGCCCGGACTGGTCGGGGATGGCACGCATCGTCCAAGTGGGAGGGTTCCGCATGTTGTGCCCACCTAACGGGAGACTGTCAGATCTATCGCAACCCTGAGTTGCGATAGAGTTATCGTGTCACCCATGTCGGCTTATCGCAACTTGGAGTTGCAATGCAGTCTGCCCAGGCCGTCGCCCGACCGATCGGCCGTGGCGCCAAAGTGCGCGCCGCGGTTCATGCCGCCACGCTCGCCGAACTGCTTGACAAGGGCTACGCGGCGTTAACCGTCGAGAACGTCGCCCAGCGCGCCGGCGTGCACAAGACGACGGTGTACCGGCGCTGGACGGATCGTGAGAGCCTGCTCGTCGACGCCCTGGCGGAGCACCTGGCGACGGACATCCCCGTTCCCGACACCGGAGCGATCGAGACCGACCTGCGGGCGCTGGCGCGTTCGTTTGTCCAAACGTTCACCAGTCCGACCGGGCGGGGCATCCTCGCAGCCATGTTCACCGGGGCGGCCCATCTCCCGCAGATCGCCGCCGCAAGGCGTCACGTGTTCGACGATCGGCTCACGAGAGCTGAACCGGTAATAGCCCGCGCCATCGAGCGCGGCGAACTCCCCCGGGACACCGACGTGGCCGAACTGCTCAAGACCCTTGCTGCGCCGATCTACCTGCGCCTGCTCATCACCGCCGAGCCAGTCGACGAGGCGACCGCTGACCAGGCGGTGCGGATCACGCTGGCCGCCGCGCGCGCCAGCGCACTGCGGCCGGTATACGCCAGCAAGCCGACTGCCGAGTAAGAGTTCTCGGAAACAGCCGGTCCAGCCCGAGGTGATCGACCTGGAACGCGCCCGCTCACCGACGCGACGCCAGCATCGTCGCGTTTTAACGCGGTCCGCATGAAAGGTTAGGGCGAGATCCAGTGCGTGCTCATGCCGCGATCCGCGCGCATCCCTCCGTCCTGGCGTGGCCGAACGTAGTCAGATCAGGCGGTGGTCCGCAACCCGCCAACTGCGCCGGGACCGGACCTGATCCGCCCCCGACCTGGCGTCATGGCGACCGGCGGCAGGACTGCAAGGATCAGTGGCGGCCGTGGCGGGCGCGGAGGTAGTCGGAGACCACGTACTCGCCGAGGTCGTCGAGGTCGGGAGTGAACATCCGGCCCTTGGACCGGCGGGCCACCGCGTCGACGAAGCGGCGCAGGCCCGGGTCGTCGCCGAGCATGAACAGGTTCAGCGTGGCGCCGTACCGGGTCAGCTTGTCCACCTCGCGGACGGTCGCCTCGATGGTCTCCGGCAGCGGCGGCCAGTGGAAGTACGCCTCGCCGTCGGTCGGGTCGAGGTGGGCGGTGGGCTCGCCGTCGGTGACCACCAGCACGACCGGCTCGGCGCCCGGGTGCCGGCGCAGGTGCCGCCCGGCCAGCCGCAGCGCGTGCTGAAGGTTGGTGCCCTGCTCCATGTCCGGGTCCACGGCGGCCAACTCCTGCTGGGTCAGCGGCATGGCCTCCCGGCCGAACCCGATGATCTGCAGGGCGTCCTGCGGGAAGCGGGTCGCCATGAGGTGCGACAGGGCCAGCGCGGTCTGCTTCATCGGCCCCCAGCGCCCCTGGGAGATCATCGAGTACGACAGGTCGACGCAGAGCGCCACCGCCGCCGACGCCCGCCGCTCGGTCTCCATCACTTCGAAGTCCTCGACGGCGAGCTGCACGGGCACGCCGGGGCCGGCGCGGCGGACCGCGCGGGTGAGGGTACGCACCACGTCGAGGGGCTGCTCGTCGCCGTACTCCCACTGCCGGGAGGCGCCGCTCACCTCGCCGGCCGCGCCCGCGGAGCGCAGGTCGTGCTGGCCGCGCGGGCCGGCGGTCAGGTCGGCGAAGACCCTGCGCAGGGCGGTGCCGGCGAGCCGGCGCAGCGCCTTCGGGCTGAGCGTCAGCCCCTCGGCGTCCCGGGTCACCCAGCCCTGCCGGCGCAGCTCGTTCTCCAGCTCCTGCAGCCGGCGTACGTCGTCGGCGGCGTCCCGGCCCAGCGTCCGGGCGACCGCCTCGACGTCGACGTCGTCGAGGGTGGCGCCGGGGTGGTCCTGGTCGAGGGAGTCGAGCAGCTCGTCCAGCTCGGCGATCTCGCCGAGCGCGCCGGTGGCCTCGCCGTAGCCCAGCGACTGGTCGCCCCGGACCCGCTCGCCGCGCCTCCAGTTGAGATCGGGACGCAGCGAACGCAGGTGGGCGTCGAGCTGGGACAGCTCCCCGGCCAGCTGCTCGCCGAGGGACTGGCGCATGAGCCCGGCCAGTTCCTCGCGCTGCCGGTCCGACAGCGACCGCATGAGCCGTTCCCCGGCCGCCGACCGGCGGGCCAGGACGTCGATCAGCTCGTCGACGTCCTTCGGCCGCTCCGGGAAGAACTCGCCGTGCCGGCGCATGAACTCGGCGAACGCGTCGGTGGTGTCCTCGGATCGGGCGTGCCGGGCGAGCAGGTCGTTGAGGTCGTGCATCATCTCGGCGAGCTGCTGCTGGGCGGCCGGGTCGGCGGCGGCCCGCGCCGCGTCGCGCAGCCCGGCGAAGCGCTGCTCCAGCACCTCGCCGCGCAGCCCGTCGAGGATCCGCTGGTAGCTGGCGCGCGCCTCGTCGCTGGCCCAGTCGTAGCCGGACAGCTCCTCGACGGCCCGCGCGGTCGAGCGGGGCAGGTTGTCCAGCACCGCCTCGGCGAAGCGCGCGTCGTCGCCGTCCCGGCCGCGCAGCTCCTCCCGCTCGGCGGCGAGGGCCTGGTCGAGCAGCGCCTGAGCGCGGGTCACCGCGCCGTCGAGGTCGCCCCGCCGCAGCGCCTCCCGCCGCAGCCGGCGGGCCCGGGCGGCCAGGTCGTCCAGGCCGCCGCGCCCCTGCGGGCCGCGCCGCAGCAGGTCGCGCAGGGCCTCCCGCAGGCTGCCGCCGGCGAGGACCTCCGCGCCGACGCCGTCCACCGCGGCGCGTACGTCGTAGGGCGGGGCGAGCGGGTCGGGCCCGCCGCGCCACTGCCCGTACCGGAACCGGTTGCCGGCCACGGTCAGCCCCGGCCGCCGTAGACGGTGCGCCCGGACTCGGTGACGTCCTTGCCCAGCCGGCGGGTGAGGTGCAGCCCCTCCAGGACGAACTCGATCCCGGCGGCGGCCTCCTCGGGGGTGGGCGCGTCGCCGAGGCCGAGCCGGTCGAGCACCTTGGCCAGGCCGGGGACCGTGCCGACCTGGCGGAGCAGCTCGGCCGAGGAGACCAGCTCGCCGGTCTCGATCTCGGCGCCCTCGGCGACCAGCGCGGTGAACGTGGAGAGGTCCAGCCCGGCCAGCCGAGCGCGGAACGTCTCGGCGGTGGCGGTCCGCAGCAGGTGGCCGAGGACCTCGGTCTCCCGGCCCTCCTCGCCGCTCTCGAACTCGACCTTGCCACGCAGCGTGGAGGTCACCGAGACGGCGTCGCCGACCCGGGCGACCGGGGTCTCGTGGGCGGCGGCGCCCAGCAGGCCGGCGCGGCGCAGCGCGGCGGCGGCGACGGTCTCGGCGGCGGCGATGGCGAAGCGGGCGGAGACGCCGGAGCGCGGGTCCACCGACGGCGACTCGCGGACGGCGCGGGCGAACCGGGCGAGCACCTCCAGCACGTGCTCGGGGACGGTGGCGACCAGGTCGGCCTCCTGCTGGATCAGGGCCAGCTCCAGCTCCAGGTCCAGCGGGTAGTGGGTGCGGATCTCCGCGCCGAACCGGTCCTTGAGCGGGGTGATGATCCGACCCCGGTTGGTGTAGTCCTCCGGGTTGGCGCTGGCCACCAGGAGCAGGTCCAGCGGGAGCCGGAGCTGGTAGCCGCGGACCTGGATGTCCCGCTCCTCCAGCACGTTGAGCAGCGCCACCTGGATGCGTTCGGCCAGGTCGGGCAGCTCGTTGACGGCGAAGACGCCCCGGTTGGTGCGCGGTACGAGTCCGAAGTGGATGGTCTCCGGGTCGCCGAGGGTGCGCCCCTGGGCGAGCCGGATCGGGTCGACGTCGCCGATCAGGTCGCCGACGCTGGTGTCCGGGGTGGCGAGCTTCTCGCCGTACCGCATCGAGCGGTGCAGCCAGCCGATCGGCAGGTCGTCGCCGCGCTCGGCGACCAGGGCGCGGGACGCCGGGGTGAGCGGGTGCTTGGGGTGCTCGTTGAGCACCGAGCCGGGGATCACCGGGGTCCACTCGTCGAGGAGCGCGCCGAGGGAGCGGATGAGCCGGGTCTTGCCCTGGCCGCGCTCGCCGAGCAGCACCATGTCGTGGCCGGCGAGCAGGGCCCGCTCGACCTCGGGCAGCACCGTGTCCTCGTAGCCGACGATGCCGGGGAAGCGCTCCTCGCCGGCCCGCATCCGGGCGAGGAGGTTGTCGCGGAGTTCCTGCTTGACCGTGCGGTAGTGGTGGCCGGTGGCCCGCAGCTCGCCGAGCGTGCCGGGCAGGTCGGCGGGCGGGACCGGAGGAACCTGGTTGGGCGCAGTCACCCGACCAACGCTATCTCGGCCGGGTGACCGCACGCCGCATTCGGAGACGGCCGGATCGTCACGGATGGGGGACGGGCCGCCCGCAGCGGGCGCAGGCACTCCGCCGCCGAAGGTAATAGGCCAGGGTGGCCGCCCCGAGCGCGACGCCCCAGAGCGGCCAGAGCAGCATCGGCGCGGTGGCCAGGCTGAAGTTCTGGCCGAAGTGCCAGAACTCCGACTTGCTCAGGAGCCCGAGGGTGGCCGCCGTCACCGACACGGCGACCAGCGTCGCCGGGACGACCGCCAGCCTGATCGGCACCCGCCGGCCGGCCAGGCCCGGCATCCAGCGGGGGAACCGCTCGCCCCAGGGGCGGACCAGCCCGAGGGTGAGGATCGCCCCGACGGTGGCGAACCCGCCCAGCCCGGCACCGGCCCAGACCAGCCCGGTCTCCCGCATCTCGGCGAGGAAGTCCGCGGAGATGCCCAGCGGGATGCCGACCGCCCAGGCGAGCCGGGTGACCGCGTAGGCGAACGGGATGACGGCGGCGGTGTACGCGGCCCAGCGCCCCCAGCGGGCGGCCGCGGCGGGCGTGGTCCAGCCCCGCTCGTGGTCGTCCCGGCCGCAGGCCGGGCAGGCGCCGGCGGTCCGGCGCTGCCACAGCAGCAGCGCCCCGGCCAGCAGGACGCCCCCGAGCAGGGCGGCGCACCGGGCGGCCAGCGGCCAGTCGAAGATCTGCCCGTACTCGACCGGCGGCCAGCCGAACGGCGCGCCGATGATCAGGATCGGCAGGTAGCCGAGCACGATCAGCACCCGGGCGTCCGGCACGACCACGGTCAGCGCGAACGCGACCGTCCAGCCGTAGCCGAGCAGCAGCGCGCGGGGCAGCCCGGGGCGGCGTACCGTGGCCGGGCCGCTCATGGCGAGCGCCGCCACCGCCGCGAGCAACAGCACCCCGGCGAACAGGGGTGCGCCGACGTCCACCGGCAGCACCCGGAGGAGGCTGACGTCGCCGCCGTTCGGGTCGTTGGCGCCGAACGGGTACCCGGCGCCGGTCAGCGTCGAGATCAGGGCGAGCACGCCCCAGCCGCCGAGCCAGGCGGCGGCGAGCGGGGCGGCCAGGTCGAGCCGCGTCCGGGCGGCCCGACGGGGTGGGGAATCGGTCGTTGTCGTCATGCCCTCAGCGTCGGCCCGCGGGCCTGCGGATCCCTCCCGCGCCGGGGTGGACCGCCTCCCCCCGGGGAGGGACGGTCAGCCGGTCGGCACCACGAAACCCGACTCGTACGCGGCGATCACCGCCTGGGTCCGGTCGCGCACCCCGAGTTTGGCCAGCACGTTGCCGACGTGCGTCTTGACCGTCTCCACGCCGACCACCAGCCGGTCGGCGATCTCCGGGTTGGACAGCCCGGCAGCCATCAGCCGCAGCACCTCGCCCTCCCGCTCGGTGAGCCGGGCACCGCGCAGCCCGTCGCCGCCCCGGCCGCCGTACGCGCCGGCGAGCCGCCGGATCGCCGCCGGGAAGAGCAGCGACTCGCCGGCCGCCACGACCCGGATCGCCTCCACCACCTCGGCAGGGCGGGCCCGCTTGAGCAGGAACCCGCTGGCCCCGGCGCGCAACGCCTCGTAGACGTACTCGTCGTTGGCGAACGTGGTGACGACCAGCACCCGGGGCGGATCGGCGGAGGCGGCCAGCAGCCGCCGGGTGGCCTGGATGCCGTCGATGGCCGGCATCCGGACGTCCATGAGCACCACCCGGGGGCGCAGCCGGGCCACCAGCGGCGGCACCTCGGCGCCGTCGGCCGCCTCGCCGACCACCCGCAGGTCCGGCTGGGCGTCCACGATCGCCCGCAGGCCGACCCGGATCAGCTCGTCGTCGTCGACGATCAGCACGTCGATGGTCACCCGGTCTCCCCTCTCGGCGCCGGCAGGGTGACCCGGACCCGCCAGCGGTCGCCCTCCGGGCCGGCCGTGAGCTGCCCGCCGAGCAGCAGCACCCGCTCCCGCATGCCGTCCAGCCCGCGCCCGCCGCCACCCGGCCCGGCGGTGCCGCGCAGCGCGTTGACCAGCTCGATCTCCAGACGACCGGCGGGTACGGCCACCCGCAGGCGCACCGGCCCTCGGCCGTGCCGGGCCGCGTTGGTCAGCCCCTCCTGCACGATCCGGTAGCCCTCCCGGGACACCACGGCCGGCAGTTCAGCGAGTGTTCCACTGACCCGGGTCTCCACGGCCAGGCCGGCGGCGCGGGTGTCGGCGACCAGCCGGTCCAGCCCGTCCAGGGTGGCCTGCGGCGCGGTGGGCGCGGGTGCCCGCCCGTCGGCCGTCTCCCGGAGCAGCCCGAGGACGTGGTCCAGGTCGTCCATCGCCCGGCGGCTGGTCTCCTCGATGGCGCGCAGCGCCCGCCGGGTGAACTCCGGGTCGGTGTCGAGCACCTCCCGGCCGGCGCCCGCCTGGAGGGTCGCCACGGTCAGCGCGTGTCCCACCGAGTCGTGCAGCTCGCGGGCCAGCCGGTTGCGCTCGGCCAGGCGGGCGGACCGGGCCTCCAGGGCGGCTATCCGCTCGGCCTGCGCCGGGCCGAGCAGCACCGGCGCCATCGAGGCGGCGAGCGCGCCCAGCCCGGCGACCGCGTACCCGAGGGCGACCAGCAGGGCCAGCCCGGCCAGTCCCGCCACGACCGGACGGTCCGGGTCGAACGGGCCGAAGCCCTCGTCGGGACCGGCGCCGGTGTCCACCCCGGCCAGCCCGGCGAGGAAGACCAGCGCCATGGGGAACGCGCTGATCGCCGCGAACAGCACCAGCCCGCCGGTGAGCAGATGCAGGGCGATCCAGAGCGCGGCGCGCAGCCGGGTCTCGCGGTCGATCCGGTGGCCCGGGGCGGGCTCGGGCAGGTCGACCGCGAGCAGCGCCCGGGCGGCGGCGATCTCCAGCGCCCGGCTGCCGGCGAGGAAGACCGGTACGCCGGCAAGCCCGGCGCCGACCAGCAGCAGCCCGAAGCCGACGGGGCGGGGCACGCCGGCGTTGCCGAGCAGTTGCGCGAACGCCGCCGCGAGCAGCGCGTACGGCAGGGCGAGCACCCCGCCCAGGAGCAGGAACACGGCACGCCGCCAGGTGCTCCCGCGCACCAGCGGCGCCAGCACACCCGGGACCGTCACCCGGTCATTCTGCCGCCCGAGGGCGACGGGCCGACTCCCCCGTGACGGGGAGATCGGGTCAGCGGTGGTCCTGGACGTACTTCTCCGGGTCCTTGTCGCGGAAGGGCAGGTTGCGGCCGTTCTTGTGCTCGCCGTAGAAGGTCAGCCAGCGCTGTCCCAGCTCGGCCCGCAGTTCGACGCTGGCGTGCCGGCGGAAGTCCGGCAGCGCCTCGTCCTCCTCCTCGGCCAGGTGCTCGCTGTTCTCCCGGCGGGCCCGCCACACGGCCGCCCACCAGGCGTCCGAACCCACCTCGTGAAGCTTCGACTCGGCGACGGCGTCGCGGATCTTGTTGTGGTCGCCGATGGCGTCCTCGGTCTCCTCCGCGCCGTCGTCACCGTGCTTGACCAGGTGCGGGTAGAGGATGGCCTCCTCCGCCTCGGCGTGGATGTCCAGGTGCAGGGCGAGCGCCTCCCAGACCGCCAGCAGCTCGGCCGGGTCCCGGGCGTCGTCGAGCCGGGCGAAACCGCGGCGGAAGGCGGCGTGGTCGTCGAGGATCAGTGCGGTGATGTCGTCCATGGTGGTCACTTCCCGGTGCGGGCGCGGATCAGTCTGGGTACGGCGGCCAGCCCGGTGACCGGGCGGAACGCGTGGGCGGCGGTGGCCAGCGCGGCGTACTCGTCGTCGGCCAGGTCGATCTCGGCGGCGGCCGCGTTGCGCTCGACCTGCTCCACCCCGGACGCGCCGGGGATGGCCACCACGTTGGGGTGGCGGAGCACATAGGCCAGGGCGATCTGGCTGGGCGTGGCGTCGTGCGCGTCGGCCACCTCGCGCAGGGTGGCGATCAGCTCGGTACCGCGGTCCAGGTTCTCGGGCAGGAAGTACGGGTTGGCCCGCCGCACCGCCCCGGCGGGCGGGTTCCGCGCGTCGTACCGGCCGGAGAGGAAGCCCTGCGCCAGCGGGCTGTACGCGATGACGATCCGGCCGGCCTGCTCCGCGTACGGGATCAGGTCCTTCTCGGGGCCGCGGTCGATCATGCTGTAGCGGACCTGGTTGCTCAGCACCCGGCGGCCCAGCGCGGCCTCGGCGAACCGCCAGCGGCGCAGGCTGTAGTTGCTGACCCCGACCTCGCCGACGAGCCCGACGTCCTGGAGCGCCCGCATGCCGCGCATGGTGGTGGTGTCGGCGACCACCGGGTTGGGCTGGTGCACCTGGTAGAGGTCGATGCCCGTGACGCCGAGCCGGGCGGCGGAGGCGACCGCCCGTTGCTCCACCACCGGGGCCAGCGGCAGCACCGGGAAGATCTTGCTGGCCACCACGACCTTGGCCCGGTCGTCGCCGACGACTGCTCCAGGTCGCGGCGCGGCGTCAGACGCGCCGAGCTGGAGTGGTCGGAGCGCCGCGCCGAGGATGCGCTCGCTGCGGCCGAAGCCGTAGAGCTCGGCGGTGTCGAAGAGCGTGACGCCCAGGTCGAGCGCGCGCCGGACGATCTGCGCCGCCCGCTGTTCGTAGTCGGGGCCGTAGCCCCACTCGCGGGAGCCGAACTGCCACGTGCCGAGGCCGATCCTGGAGATGGGCTTGGGAGTGTCGAGCGGGACGTAGCGCATGGCTCCGAAGCTACCCGCGCCGCTGCGGCCGCACGCCGGATCGCCGCCGCGGGGCAAGATTGGCGGATGACGCCGCGCATCCGCCCCGCCCGCCCCGACGAGGCCGCCGAGCTGACCGAGCTGGCGTTGCGGTCCAAGGCGCACTGGGGCTACGACGCCGAATTCCTGGCCCGGTGCCGCGCCGAGCTGACCCTCACCCCGGAGACGGTGGCCGACCATCCGGTGGCGGTGGCCGAGCGGAACGGCCGGCCGGTGGGGCTCGCGGCGCTGGCCGGCGATCCGCCCGACGTCGAGCTGGCGATGCTCTTCGTGGACCCGCCGGCGATCGGCACCGGGACGGGCCGCGCGCTGTTCGACCACGCGGCGGCCACGGCCCGCTCCCTCGGAGCACGGGTCCTGTGGATCGAAGCCGACCCGGGCGCCGAGCCGTTCTACCGGCACGTGGGCGCGACACCGGCCGGCACCTCGGTCTCCCCGTCCACCGGGCGGGAGCTGCCCAGACTCCGCTACGACCTGCACGCCGACCGGGACTAGGGTCTTCACTCGTGACCTACCTAGCCAGCGAAGACCGTTACGACTCGATGATCTACCGCCGCAGCGGCCGCAGCGGGCTGCGCCTGCCCGCCATCTCGCTCGGGCTGTGGCACAACTTCGGGCCGGACCGCCCGTACGAGCGGCAGCGGGACATCGTCCGGCGCGCCTTCGACCTCGGGATCACCCACTTCGACCTGGCCAACAACTACGGTCCGCCGCCGGGCAGCGCCGAGGAGAACTTCGGCCGGATGCTCGCCACCGACCTGAAGCCGTACCGGGACGAGCTGGTCATCTCCAGCAAGGCCGGCTATCTGATGTGGCCCGGCCCGTACGGCGAGTGGGGCTCGCGCAAGTACCTGATCTCCTCGCTGGACCAGTCGCTGCGCCGGATGGGGCTCGACTACGTCGACATCTTCTACTCCCACCGGTTCGACCCGGACACCCCGCTGGAGGAGACGATGGGCGCGCTGGACGCCGTCGTGCGCTCCGGCAAGGCGCTGTATGTCGGCATCTCCAACTACAACTCGGAGCAGACCGCCCGGGCCGCCGAGATCCTCCGCGAGCTGGGCACGCCGCTGCTGATCAACCAGCCGTCGTACTCGATGCTCAACCGCTGGACCGAGGCCGACGGGCTGCTGGACACCCTCGAGCAGGCCGGCGCCGGCTGCATCGCCTACAGCCCGCTGGCGCAGGGCCTGCTCACCGACCGCTACCTGGGCGGCATCCCCGCCGACTCCCGGGTGCGCACCAGCGTCTTCCTCAACGAGAGCGACCTCAGCGAGGAGAAGATGGCCACCATCCGCGGGCTCGCCGCGGTGGCCGAGCGGCGCGGCCAGAGCCTGGCCCAGCTCGCGCTGGCCTGGGCGCTGCGCGACCCCCGCATGACCAGCCTGATCATCGGAGCGAGCAGCATCGCCCAGCTGGAGGGGAACGTCGCCGCGCTGGACAACCTCGACCTCGGCGTCGACGAACTGGCCGAGATCGACCGGCACCTGGGCTGAGGGCTACCAGATCCGCCGGCGGCCGGCGCGGTGGTTGCGGACCCCGCACGGCCGCCCGGCGGGCACGCTGCCGGCCCGCCGCAACCGCGCGGCCACCAGGGCCGCGAGCAGCACGGTGACCCCGGCCGCCGCGCCGACCGCGAGCGGCCGGGGGAACGTGTGGGCGTCGGTCACCGCCGCCACCGGCACCTCCGCCGCCGGTTCGCCGGCCTGGTCGCCGGTCGCAGCCCTCGGCACGGTACGCGGGGCCGCCGCGCTCGCCCCCGCCGACGCCGGCCGTTCGGTACGCGACCCGGACGGCGACCGGAACACCACGTCGGAGCACGAGTAGTAGGTGTCCTGCGTGTTGGAGTTCTGCCAGATCGTGTAGACGATGTGCCGCCCCGTGCGCCCCGCCGGCAACCGGCCCGACATCTGGTAGGCGCCGTCCCGGATCGGCGGGTCGGTGACCGTCAGGAACGGCTTCTCCTCCAGGTCCGCCCAGGTCAGCCTGCGGGTCGGGGCGTACGAGACGGTGGTGGCGTAGAACCGGAACGTGCCCCGGTGCGGGATCGTCGTCCGGTAGCGGAAGGTGTAGCGGGACCCGGCCGTGAGCGTGGTGGCCGGCCAGTCGGTACGGGGCAGGTCCAGCCCTCGGTACGCCGACAGCCCGCCGCTGCACAGTTCCCCGTCGGGGATGCGCTCCCGATCCCGCCCGTCGATCCGGGCCACCCGGATGTTGTCCCACTCCCGCACGGCGGCCCCCTCCGCGATCGCGGCCCGGCAGGCCGGCGTGTCCGCACGGCCGCCCTCGGGACCGCAGGCGGCGACCCGGCTCAACGGGCTGGTGGGTGCGCCATGCGCGCCCGCCGGCACGGTGGTGAGCAGCAGGATCGCGGCGACGGCGGCGAGCGCGGCGAGCGTGCGGCGTACGGCCATGTCATCGACCTCCCGCGCACTGGTACGAGGGCGGGGCGGCAAAGGTTCGATCGACGTGCCGGTGTGCCGGACGGCCGGCTCGGGTGTCCTGGCCGAACGGACGGGCGGGGCGGCGGCGGACCGGGGTGGGGCCCTACAGTGACGGTTCCCCGCGATCAAGGAGCGTGCCGTGTCCGAGCCGCCACAGACGCCAGAGGCGCCCCGACCCGCCCCGACAACCGGGGCCGCGGCCGCCGACGTCACGCCACACCTGCTCGTCGCGCCCGAGGTGGCAGGCGGGCCGCCCGCGGTGCCGTGGCCCGGCCCGGAGGGGCAGCCCGCCTGGGCGATCCCCGTGGTCGTGCCGCCTGGCACCCGCGGCTACGCGCTGTTCGTGCCGCTGGTGCCGGTGGCCGAGGAACAGGCCGCGACGGCCGCCGGACAGCCGGTCACCCCACGGCTGCTGATCCCCGCGCCGAGCGTGCTCAGCCAGCCCGGTCAGCAGGGCGGGCCCGCCCAGACCGGCGGGCACGGCGTGCCCAGCCAGGCCACCCCACCGGCCGTCGAGACCCCGGCCCCAACCGGCGCGGCAGCGGCCCCGGCCGACCCCACGACCGGCGCGGCTCCGACGGCCCCGACCGGATCCGCCGACGCCGACGCCGAGCCGGCACCGGCACCGGCAGCGCCGGAACCAACGACCCGCCCGGAGGCCGGGCGTCCCCCAGCGACCGCCATGACTCCGACCGCCGGCACACCGGCGATGCCCGTCGCGCCCGCCCCGGTGGCCCAGTCGAACGTGGCCCCGCCTCCCGCCGCACCGGCGTATCCCGCGCAGCCCTGGGGCGGCTACCCGCCGGGTGCCGGCTGGACGCCCCGGCCGCGGGAGCCCCGGACCTCGTTCCTCGGCGCGCGCTGGCCGGGCCCGAAGCAGGCCACCGGCCGGGCCGTCCCCCTGGCGGTGCTGGCGGGTGCGCTGGGCACCGCGTTCTTCGTGCCGCTGAGCCGGGTCGGCATCGGCTGGTTCCTGGGCTGGCTCACGCTGACCCTCGGCGTGCTGGTGGCGGTGCGCCGGCGTACCGCCGGGCTGCCCCGCACCGAGCGGTTGATCCGCGGGGGGTGGGCGGCGGCGGCGCTGGTCCTGCTCGCCGTGCTGGCGTTCCGCAACGCCTGGTGGCTGGTGACGTTCTGCGTGCTCGGCGCGCTGGGCTGCGCCACCCTGGCGATCGCCGGCGGCCGGCTGGTCCGCTCGATCCTGTTCGGCCTGGCCGCCACGCCGTTCGCGGCGTTCCGCGGTCTGCCCTGGGTGCGGCGGCACGTCACCGCCTCGCCGGAGGCCGGGACGGTCCGCAAGGTCACCGGCTCGGTGGTGGCCACCGTGCTGGTGCTGGTGGTCTTCGGCAGCCTGCTCTCCTCGGCCGACGCCGCCTTCTCCGAGGTGCTGAACGCCGTCGTCCCCGAGGTCAACATCGGTACGGTCTTCCGCTGGATCTTCCTGGCCGTGGTCGGCGCGCTCATCGCCGTCGCGGCGGTCTACACCCTGGCCGCACCGCCCGACCTGTCCACGGTGGATCGGCCGAGCACCCGCCGGCTCGGCGTGCTGGAGTGGGCGCCGGCCATCGGCGCGCTGACGCTGCTGTTCGTCGGCTTCGTGATCGTGCAGTTCACGGTGCTCTTCGGCGGCCAGCGGCACGTGCAGAAGGTCGCCGGGTTGAGCTACTCCGAGTACGCCCGCAGCGGCTTCTGGCAGCTGCTCTTCGTCACCCTGCTGACCCTGGCCGTGCTCGGCGGGGTGAGCCGCTGGGCCAGCCGGGAGCGGCCGGTCGAGCGCACCCTGCTGCGCGTCCTGCTGGGGCTGCTCAGCGCGCTCAGCGTGGTGATCGTGGTGTCGGCGCTGTCGCGGATGTGGACGTACCAGAAGGTCTACAGCTTCACCGGCGAGCGGATCTTCGTGATGGCGTTCGAGCTGCTGCTCGGCGCGGTCTTCCTGATGGTCCTGGGGGCCGGCGTGCGGTGGCAGGGCCGGTGGATTCCGGGGACGACGGTCGCGCTGGCCGTGGCGATGCTGCTCGGCCTGGCCGTGCTGAACCCGGAGGACTACGCGGCGAAGCGCAACATCCTCCGCTACGAGCAGACCGGGAAGATCGACGCCTGGTACCTGCGGGCGCTGTCCGCCGACGCCACGCCCGCGCTGACCCGGCTCCCCGACCCGGTCCGCCGCTGCACGCTGAGCTGGATCGCGGACGATCTGGAGGAATCCGACCCCTGGTA
Organism: Micromonospora sp. NPDC004551; assembly: GCF_040609975.1. Classification (NCBI taxonomy): domain Bacteria; kingdom Bacillati; phylum Actinomycetota; class Actinomycetes; order Micromonosporales; family Micromonosporaceae; genus Micromonospora; species Micromonospora sp. NPDC004551. The sequence goes on from NZ_JBEXLM010000023.1 coordinate 15,653, forward strand.
CGCCTGGAACCTGGGCCGGCACCGGGCCCGCCGGGCCCTCGATCGGGTCGGGCCGGGCGCGATCGGCGGCCCGAAGGACTGCCGCCGGGCCGACCAGTTCGACCTGCCCAAGTCCCGCCGGTGACGCCGCCGGCCGGGCCGCGGTACGCCGTGGCCCGGCCGGCGGCGCAGCCGGCACGTCCGCGAACGTTCACCGCCCCCTCACGTCAGGGCCACGGCGGACACCGACCCCGCACCTACCTTCGGCTGCGCGAACGTCGACCGAAGGTAGCGGAGGTTTTTCCATGTCCATCCGTCAGCTCATGACGGTCCTGGCCGCCGGGGCGGTGCTGGCCGTGCCCACGGCGGCCACCGCGGCCCCCGCCGCCGGTCCCGGCGTGCTGCCGCAGAAGACCCACTTCGACCTGCAGGCCCACCGGGGCGGGATCGGGCTGACCACCGAGGAGACCCTGGCCGGCTTCGCCAAGGCCATGCGCCTCGGCGTCACCACGCTGGAGCTGGACACCCAGGTCACCCGGGACGAGAAGGTGGTCGTCACGCACGACCGGCAGGTCAGCGGGCAGAAGTGCCGCGACACCGGCCCGGTGACCCCGGGCGACCCGATGTACCCGTACGTCGGGAAGTACATCAAGGACCTGACCCTGGCCCAGATCAAGACCATGGACTGCGGCTACCAGCAGCTGCCCGGCTTTCCGGAGCAGGAGCAGATCGCCGGGGTCCGGATGGCCGAGCTGCGCGACGTGCTGGGCCTGGTGAAGAGCTGGCGCGCCCACCAGCTCACGCTGAACATCGAGACGAAGGTGGAGGCCGGCGCGCCCGAGCAGACCGCCCCGCGCGAGCTGTTCGTCCGCCGGGTCTTCGAGGAGATCCGCGCCTCGGGCATCGAGGACCAGGTCACCATCCAGTCCTTCGACTGGGGGGCGCTGCGGGTGATGCACCGGCTCGCGCCGCGGTGGCCGCTGGTCGCGCTGACCAACTACGACTTCCTCCAGGTCGGCAAGCCCGGCGCCTCGCCCTGGCTGGGTGGCCTGGACGCGGACGACTTCGGCGGTGACTTCGTCCGCGCGGCGGCCGCGATCCCCGGCGTGACCACCCTCTCCCCCAACTACGGCTTCCCGCAGAACGGCACGGTGGCCGACCCGGCCTTCCGCTTCTACCCGGACGCGAAGATGATCGCCGACGCGCACGCCCGCGGCCTGAAGGTCGTGCCGTGGACCTGCGACGACCCGGCCACCGTGGCGGCGCTCATGGACCTGGGCGTCGACGGGATCATCACCAACTACCCGAACCGCGTCCGGCAGCTCATGGCCGAGCGGGGCATGCGCCTGCCGAAGGCGTACGAGCCGCGCTGAGTCCACCGGCGGCGTCCGCCCGGCAGGGCGGGCGCCGCCACCGGCCGGCCCCGGTCAGTCCGGGCCGCCGCCGAAACCGATCTCGTTGCCGTCCGGGTCACGGAAGACGGCCTTGCGGACCCCGTTGTCGTAGGTCTCACGCTCGGCCGGCGTCAGGCCCCGCTCGGCGATCTGCGCGAGACGGGCGTCGAAATCGTCGACGAAGACGGTGTGCATGGCGTGCCCGGCGTGCTCGGGCCGCACCTCGATGTACACGTACCGGTGCTCGGCGAGTTCCCACACCGCCTCGGTGTCGTTCGGCAGGAACGAGGGCGGGGCGCCGAGGAGTCGCTCGTACCAGGCCGCCGCCGCGCGGTAGTCGCGGACGGGAAGACCCGCGAACAGATCTACGGTCATGAGCCCATGCTAGGGATCAGGCGGGCCGTCAGCGCCGCCAGAACAGCAGGTGGGTGACACCGCTCGGGCTCGGCACCGATTCGATGTGGAAGCGGTCGAGCAGCTCGGTGTGGCTCTCCCACAGCCGCTCGCCCCGCCCGAGGTCGACCGGAGCGACCGCGATGTGCATCTCGTCGACGAGGTCCGCCTCGAGGAATTCGCGGATGGTGGCCACTCCACCGCCGAGGCGCACGTCCCGGCCGGCGGCGGCCTGCTTGGCGCGTGCCAGCGCCTCGGCCGGGCTCGCGTCGAGGAAGTGGAAGGTGGTGTCCGCCAGGGTGAACGACGGGCGCTCGTAATGGGTGAGCACGAAGACCGGCACGTGGAACGGCGGGTTGTCCCCCCACCAGCCCTGCCACTCGTGGTTCTCCCAGGGGCCGCGCTGCGGGCCGAACTTGTTGCGGCCCATGATCTCCGCGCCGATGTTGCGGTCGTAGTCGCGAACGATGTAGTCGTCCAGGCCGCGGGTGCCCCCGGGCTCGGTGCGGTAGACGAAGCTGGCGGTGGCGGCGCGCCAGGCGAACAGGGCGGTGGGGTCCGCGTGGCCGAAGGGCCGCTCCAGGCTCTGCCCCTCGCCGGTGCCGAACCCGTCCCGCGAGACGATGAACGACTGCACTCTCAAGAGCTGCGACACGTATCCCCCTCGTTGCCGGGCAGCCTCGTCAACGGACGTTAGCTGCCGGCCTCGGCTCGTGCACGTGCGGCTGGTCGTCGTGCCGGTCCGGGTTGTCCGCGTGGTCGGCGTGGAACAGGGCCTCGGCCAGCAGCGCGCGTACGTGACTGTCGGCGGCCGAGTAGTGCACGAAGGTGCCCTCCCGTCGTCCCCTCACGAGACCGGCGAGGCGCAGCTTGGCGAGGTGCTGACTCACGGCGGTGGGGCTGGCGCCGACCAGTTCCGCGAGGCAGGCCACCGACGACTCGCCCTGCAGCAGCGCCCAGAGGATCTTGATCCGGGTCGGGTCGGCGAGCAGCCGGAAGCCCTCGGCGGCCAGATGGACCTGCTCCTCGTTGGGCATCTGGAAGTCGGGCAGCGAGGTGTGCACGGAACCCACCCTAGCCGTGCTTCCACACTCGGCTGCACAGCTGCCTGCATACCTTCATGCCTACGCAGGTATGGTGGCTTCTCGTGACCAGCTCGACGCTCTCCTCGCCACCAGTGATCACCGGCCGCCCCGTCGGCCCCGGCCTGGTCGCCCGCTCCTGGGCGCTGGCCGAGGTGCGGTGGGCGGTGATCGCCACCGGTCTGTTCGCCCTCGGCGGCGTGGCCCAACTGCTCGACGCGCCTCCCGCGCTCTGGTGGGCCCTCTACCTCGCCTGCTACGCGGCCGGAGGCTGGGAGCCGGCGCTCGCGGGCCTGACGGCGCTACGCGAGCGCACCCTGGACGTCGACCTGCTGATGATCGTGGCGGCGATCGGCGCGGCGAGCATCGGGCAGGTGTTCGACGGCGCGTTGCTGATCGTCATCTTCGCCACCTCCGGGGCACTGGAGGCCGTCGCGACCGCACGGACCGCCGACTCGGTGCGCGCCCTGCTCGACCTGGCACCGGAACGGGCCACCCGGCTGCTCCCCGACGGCCGTGAGGAGGTCGTCGACACCGCCGACCTGGTCGTGGGCGACATCATCCGGGTCCGGCCCGGCGAGCGGATCGGCGCTGACGCCCTGGTGCTGGACGGGGCCAGCGACGTCGATCAGGCCACCATCACCGGGGAGCCCCTGCCGGTGGCCAGGACGGCCGGGGACGAGGTGTACGCCGGCACCCTCAACGGGACCGGCTCCCTCGTGGCCCGGGTGCACCGGCCCGTGGGCGAGTCGGTGATCGCCCGCATCGTCGCCCTGGTCGAGGAGGCCTCGGCCACCAAGGCGAAGACCCAGTTGTTCATCGAGAAGGTCGAGCAGCACTACTCCGCGGCCGTGGTCGTGGCCACCCTGGCCCTGTTCGGCATCCCGCTCGCCTTCGATGCCGAGTTCCAACCCACCCTGCTGCGCGCCATGACCTTCATGATCGTCGCCTCGCCCTGCGCGGTGGTCCTGGCGACCATGCCGCCGCTGCTGTCCGCCATCGCCGTGGCCGGCCGTAACGGTGTGCTCGTCAAGTCCGCCGTGGTCATGGAACGACTCGCCGACACGAGCCTGGTGGCGTTCGACAAGACCGGAACCCTCACCACCGGAAGTCCGCGTCTTGCCGCCGTTCACCCCGCGGCCGGTGTCGACGCCGGCGAACTGCTGCGGCTGGCCGCCGGGGCCGAGAACCCGAGCGAGCATCCCCTGGCGGTGGCGGTCGTGACCGCCGCGCGGGAGCGCGGGCTGCCCGTCCCGTCCGCCAGTGACTTCGACTCCACCCCGGGCCGCGGCGTGTCCGCCCTCGTCGAGGGCAGGCGGGTGGCGGTGTGCCGGCCCGGCCTGCTGGACGAGCGACCGGACCAGGAGGCCGCCGAGATCCGACGCGCGGTCACCGGCGTCCAGGCCGCCGGCCACACCGCTGTCGTCGTGACCGTCGACGGACGACCGCAGGGCGTGCTCGCGCTCGCCGACCGCATCCGGCCCGAAGCCGCCGCCACCGTCGAATCCCTCACCGCCGTCACCGGCGTCACACCCGTCCTGCTCACCGGCGACAACCCCGGCGCGGCCCGGCACCTCGCCGCAGAAGCCGGCATCACCGACACCCACGCCGGCCTGCTGCCCGCCGACAAGGTCGAGCGGGTCCGCGACCTGCAAGGACAGGGACGGCGGGTCCTCCTCGTCGGCGACGGCGTCAACGACGCCCCCGCCCTGGCAACCGCCGACCTGGGGGTGGCCATGGGCCGCCAGGGCTCCGACCTCGCCCTGCACACCGCCGACGCCGTGCTCGTCCGCGACGACCTGAGCACCCTGCCCACCGTGATCGCCCTGTCCCGGCGGGCCCGCCGCGTCGTCAAGGCCAACCTGCTCATCGCCGCGACGTTCATCGTCGTCCTGGTCACCTGGGACCTCGTCGGTGACCTGCCCCTGCCCCTGGGCGTCGCCGGCCACGAGGGCTCCACCGTCATCGTCGGCCTCAACGGCCTCCGGCTCCTGCGCCGGAGCGCCTGGCGGCCGGCGACGAGAGAGCGCTGAGCCCTCAGGCTCGGCCCGAAATGACGAAGGGCGTCCGTCGTGTCCGACGAACGCCCTGATCGCGAAGGTGGAGCCGAGGGGACTCGAACCCCTGACCCCCACACTGCCAGTGTGGTGCGCTACCAGCTGCGCCACGGCCCCTTGCGGTCGGCCCGGTCGCCCGGGCACGGAGAGAACTATACACACGCCGGTCGGCATGGTCATCTCGCGGGGTACCCCCGGCCGGCGGTCAGTTCAGGGCCACATCCGGGGGGAAGTGGGCGACCGCCGCCATCATGCCGCCCTGCCGGCGCAGCACCATGGGCCACAGGTCGTCCGGGCGGTCGACGAAGGCGTCGCCGGGTAGGGCGTCGAGCACGAACCAGGATCCGTCCTCGATCTCCCGCTCCAGCTGACCGGCGCCCCAGCCCGAGTAACCGGCGAAGACCCGGATCCCGCCGACGGCGTCGCGCAGTTTCTCCGGGTCGACCGAGAGGTCGATGGTGCCGACCGCGCCGGAGACCCGGTGGAAGCCCTTCACCGGCTTGATCGGGTGGCGCATCCGGGCCAGGCAGATCGCCGAGTCGGGCTGGACGGGACCGCCCTCGAAGAGCACCGCGGGGTGCCGGGCCAGGTCGCTCCAGTCGCCCAGGACGTCGGCCACCGGGACCTCGGTGGCCCGGTTCAGCACCACGCCGAGGGCGCCGCCGGGCTCGTGGGCGACCAGCAGCACCACCGTACGGTCGAAGTTCGGGTCCTTCAGCGCAGGCGTCGCGACCAGCAGCCGCCCGGTCATGGAGTCCATGGCTCGGCCACCGATCGCCTGTCCCTCACCCTGCATGTCCGACACCCGTCAGCCGTACGCCGCGACCCGCCGCGCTGTCAACGCCATGCAAGGCACCATAGCCTGCGCCCCGCCCCCTGGCTAAGGTCTGACCGGCGGGTGATCGCCACGGATCGAGGGAGGGCCGGATGGCGGCTACGGCGGAACTGGCGGTGATCGGGGGATCGGGGCTCTACGCCCTGCTCGACGGCGCCACCGAGCACGTGCTGGAGACGCCGTACGGCGCGCCGTCGGACCCGGTCACGATCGCCGAAGTGGCCGGCCGGCGGGTGGCGTTCCTGCCCCGGCACGGACGCGACCACCGCTACCCGCCGCACCTGATCCCCTACCGGGCCAACCTCTGGGCGCTGCGGTCCCTGGGCGTACGCCAGGTGCTGGCGCCCTGCGCCGTCGGTGGGCTCCGGCCGGAGCTGGGCCCGGGCACGTTCGTGGTGCCGGACCAGCTCGTGGACCGCACCAGCGGGCGCACCCAGACCTACTACGACCAGGGCGCGGTGCATGTGTCCTTCGCCGATCCGTACTGCCCGGCCGGGCGGCGGACGCTGCTCGACGCGGCGGCCGGGCGCGGCGTGCCCGCCGTGGACGGCGGGACGGTCGTGGTGGTCGAGGGACCGCGCTTCTCCACCCGTGCGGAGTCGCGCTGGTACGCCTCGATGGGCGGCACGGTGGTCAACATGACCGGCCACCCGGAGGCGGTGCTCGCCCGCGAGCTCGCCCTCTGCTACACCTCGATCGCCCTGGTCACCGACCTGGACGCGGGCGTCGAGGCGGGCGAGTCGGTCACCCAGGAGGAGGTCTTCCGGGTCTTCGCGGAGAACACCGACCGGCTGCGCGGGGTGCTGCTGGACGCGGTCGCCGCCCTGCCCGCCGAGCGGGACTGCCCCTGCGGCCGGGCGCTGGAGGGGATCAAGCTCCCGTTCCCGCTGCCCTGAGCGCGGGGAAGCGCCCGAAAAGTCACCCTCGGCCCGATAGATTCGGCTGGTCGGGGAGCTGATCACGGGGCCGCCCCCGACACGCGCGGGGGACGGGAGGCAGCCGGCGATGGCAACGGTCCGCGACACGACCTACGACCTGCTCCGCGCGCTGGGTTTGACCACCGTCTTCGGCAATCCCGGCTCCACCGAGGAACCGTTCCTGACGGCCTTCCCGGCCGACTTCCGCTACGTCCACGCGCTGCAGGAGGCGTCGGCCATGGCCATGGCCGACGGCTACGCGCAGGCCACCGGCCGCCCCGCGCACGTCAACCTGCACACCGCACCGGGCACCGGCAACGCCATGGGCAACCTGGTCACCGCCTGGCACAACCGGACACCGCTGATCGTCACCGCCGGCCAGCAGACCCGGGAGATGCTGCTGATCGAGCCCCGCCTGGCCAGCCCCCGGGCGGTCGAGATGGTCCACCCGTACGTGAAGTGGGCCCACGAGCCGGCGCGCGCCCAGGACATCCCGGCGGCCTTCATGCGGGCGTACGCCTCGGCGGTGCAGCCACCCACCGGGCCGGTCTTCCTCTCCCTGCCCATGGACGACTGGGACCGGCCGGCCGACCCGCCGCCGCAGGTGCGGACGGTGGCCACCCGCATCGCGCCGGACCCGGACCGGCTGCGCGGCTTCGCCGCCACGCTGGCCGCCTCCCGCGCTCCGGCGCTGGTGCTCGGCGCGGCGGTGGACCGGGCCGACGCGTGGCCGGCCGCCGTGGCGCTGGCCGAGCGGCTGGCCGCGCCGGTCTGGGCCGCGCCGGCGCCGGAGCGGGCCGTCTTCCCCGAGGACCACCCGCAGTTCCGGGGCGTCCTGCCCTACGCCATCAACCCGCTGGCCGAGGCGTTGCGCGGCCACGACACCGTGCTGGTGGTCGGCGCCCCGGTGTTCCGCTACTACCCGCACGTGCCGGGCGACTACCTGCCCGGCGACGCCCGCCTGCTGCACGTCACCGACGACCCGGACGAGGCGGCCCGCGCCCCGGTCGGGGAGAGCCTGCTCGGCGACGCCGGGCTGGCCATGGCCGGGCTGGTGGAGCTGCTGCCCCCGACGGACCGGCGCCCGCCACCGGCCCGGGACGCCCCGGCGCCGCCGGAAGCCGCCGATCCGCCGAGCGCCGACGCCCTCTTCGCCGCGCTGGCCGGGCAGTGGCCGGCCGACGGCGTGCTGGTGCAGGAGTCGCCGTCCAACCTGGCCGCACTGCGCCGCCGGCTGCGGGTCGCCCGGCCCCGGTCGTACTTCACCATGGCCAGCGGCGGCCTCGGGTTCGGCCTGCCGGCGGCGGTGGGCGTCGCGCTGGCCGAGCGGGACTCCGGGCGTGGCCGGCCGGTGGTCGCGGTGGTCGGCGACGGCTCGTTCCACTACTCGGTGCAGGCGTTGTGGACCGCCGCGCAGCTCGGCCTGCCGCTCGCCGTCGTGGTCCCGGTCAACCGGCAGTACGCGATCCTGAAGGCGTTCGCCGAGCTGAAGCACACACCCGGGGTGCCGGCGCTGGACCTGCCGGGGCTGGACATCACCGCGGTGGCGCGCGGCTACGGCTGCGCGGCCGAGGTGGTGGAGTCGCCGGACCGGCTCGGCCCGGCGCTGGCCGCCGCGCTCGCCGCTGACCGGCCGACCGTGCTGGCGGCGCCGATCAGCACCGACGTGCCGCGGATCCTCTAGGGGTCAGCGGCGGACCACGAGCGGGGTGCCGCCGGCCACGTCGAGCACCGCCCGGCCGCCGAGCGGCGCCTTCAGCGTGACGGTCAGCGGCTTCATCACCAGTTGCATCGTGCACACGTCGGTCGTCCGCACCACCCCGGCGCCGAGCACCACCACGTCGTCCCGCTCCAGCACCAGCGGGACGGGCTGGCCGTCGCAGGCGCCCACGCCGACCCGGTAGTCGATGCGGTTGCCGTGCACCGCCTGCAGGTCCGTCGCCGCCACGACACCGTCGCCCGCCGGGCGGCCCGGCGCAGCCCCCTCCGGGGCGGTCCCGACCGCGCTCGGCGCCACGGCGAGACGGGCCACCGGCGCCCGCAGACCCTCCACGCTGAACAGCCAGGCCGGCACGGTGGCCTCGCCCCGGCTGGTGCGCACCGACGCGCTGCCCAGCGTCACCCCGGTGACCGTGAGCGGCACGCACGGGCTGGGCGCCTGGGTGGCGACCATGCCGTCGGGGCCGGGCTCGATGGTCGGGCCGCCCTTCGGCCGCCCTGGCCCCGGCGTGGTGGGCCGGCCGCCGCACGGGGGCGGGTCGGCCTGGTGCAGCTCGGCGTACGCGTCGGCGGCACTGACCAGCGGGACGCGCAGGGTGCCGTCCGGGAAGCGGATCGTCCCGTCGGCGGGGCGGGCGGTGGGGAGGGCGATCTGGTCCCGGTACCAGCCGTTGAGGAACGCCTGTTTCGTCTCGTCGGTGAAGCCGGGGTCACCGATCAGCAGGGTGGCCTCGTCGAGCGGGACGTACCCGCTGCGCCACGCGGGGCCCGGTCGCCACGCGTCGGCCACCTCGGTGGCCCGCTGGGCGAACGCCTCCCAGCGGTGGTCAGGGCCGGCGACCGACGCATCGCCCGGGCCGGCGGCCGGTGGACCGGCCGGGTCGGCGCCGGGCGCGGCGCAGCCCGCCAGGACCAGGAGCGGTAGGCCGAGCAGGGCGAGAGAGCGACGCATGCCGGTTGGACGCGGCCCTCCCCCGGCCGGTTCCCCGGTCAGTCCTCCCCGCCCAGGTCGGCCTGGTACGCCTCCCAGAGCAGGTCTGCGCCGCGCTGCCGGTGCCGGTCCAGCGCCCGCAGCAGGTTCCGAGCCTGTTCCCGAAGTTCCTCGGCGGGCATCGCGGGAAGCCGCACCGCGTGCTGGAGCGCGGCGATCGCCGCCGCGATGGCGACGTGCTCGTCGGCCAAGAGGCGTACGCCGCGGTCCAGCCGGGGCGCCTGGTGCAGCAGTTCGGCGTAGAGGCCGGCCGGACCCTCGGTGAGCCGGACGTGCTCGGCGAAGCCCCGCCGGACCGGGCCGAGCCGGCCGGCCAGGTGCTCCCGCGAGCACGGCGCCGGCGGCGGCGTGGCGAGCGCCCGGACGAGGGCACACAGGTCGCCGGAGAGCGCGGACCGGGGCTGGGGCACGGCGGTGACGGTCGACGGCTGCTGGATCGGATTGGTGACCATGGGCACCTCCCGCGCTGCTGTGCTTCCGCGTACAGCGATGGTGAACCCGGGTCCCCGGCCTGTCCAGAAGGAATGGCGGCCTCATCTGCCCCATCCGCCCCACCGGTCACAGCCGCCTCTACCGCCCCAGCGGATTCCCCGCCATGGTGCGCAACCGGCCGGCGAGGGCGTGCTCGTCGGCGTCCCGGCCCTGGTCCGGCCGGCCGGCGGTGATCGCGTCGGCGAGCGCCCGCAGCTCGTACGGGGGCAGGTCGCCCAGCCCCGGGCCCTGCAACGGGATGGTGACCCGCCGGCCGGTCTCCCGGTCCCGGGCGATCAGCGTGGGCACCCGCACCACGCCGTCGTCGCCGACCCGATGGGCGACCGTGCCGCCACGCACCTCGGCGGTGGCCAGGTCGACGGTACGGGTGCCGAGCGCGCCGCGGACCGAGGCCCGGGTCCCGTCCAGCCAGGCGGCCGTGCGCAGCACCCGCAGCACCAGGAGGAGCCCGAGCAGCACGAACGGGAGCCCGCACAGGCCGGCGTAGCGCAGCGGCGCGGGACCGGCGGCGGCGCCGTGCAGGTCGGGCGGGAGCAGGTCGGGCGGCAGGTCCCGCACGTCGTCGTACGAGGGGACCGGGTCGCCGAAGCCGGTGATCCGGCGCAGCAGCCCGTCGGCGACCAGCGGCAGCAGCACGAAGGCCGCACCGAGGGCGGTGCACAGCACGCCCACCACGGCGGCACCGGCGCGCTGGCCGGACGCCAGGCCGACGGAGAGTCGGATCCGCTCGTTCGTCACAGGCGGAGCCTAGAGCGCCCGCACGAGGGGCCGGGAGCGGCGCCGGCTCAACGGATCCGGAGACGACTGTGCGCCCCGGTCCGGGTGGACCGGGGCGCACAGGTCAGGTGGTGGAGGTGCCGGGAATCGAACCCGGGTCCTTCGCCGGTTTGTCAGGGCTTCTCCGAGCGCAGCTCGCTGTGCCTCTACTCGGCCCCTCCGATCACGCGAGCGAGTCGGTGTGACGGGCCCAGTCGCTGATTGATCTCGCCGCACGGACCCCGCGACCGGGTCCGGTTGGCCAGCCTTCTAGCTGATGCCGGCTAACTGGGTCGAAGGCGCTCCCAGGCCGACAGACTTGCTACTCGCCTCAGGCGGCGAGAGCGAAGTCAGCGCGATTGTTCTTGGCGCTTATTGGTTTCCGACGAACGATTCTCGAGACGACGTCGGCTTCCTCGGCTCGCTTCCCCTGCCGCAACGTACGAAGTCGAAACCAGTCACCCCCTCGAAGGGCTGCCCCTGTCGGCAGCATCACCAAGCCTAACGCCTGGCGCAACCGGATTCATTCCGAGGCCCGCCGGAGGCCGGCTCTCGGACAAACCGGATGTTTCACTCAGCCATGCCCTTGCCGCGCCGGCCCACCACCCGGGCGATCTCCCGGTCGGCGTCCCGCTTGGCCAGGTCCTGGCGCTTGTCGTACGACTTCTTACCCCGGGCCAGGCCGATCTCCACCTTCGCCCAGCCATCGGAGAAGTAGACCTGCAGCGGCACCATGGTCAGGCCGCTCTCCCTGGTCTTGCCGATCAGCCGGTCGATCTCCAGCCGCTTGAGCAGCAGCTTCCGGGTCCGCCGGGGCTCGTGGTTGGTCCAGGTGCCCTGGGTGTACTCCGGGATGTGCATGCCGTGCAGATAGAGCTCGCCGTCGCGTTCCTGGGCGAACGCGTCGACCAGCGACGCCCGCCCGGCCCGCAGCGACTTGACCTCGGTGCCGGTCAGCGACATGCCCGCCTCGTAGGTGTCGAGGATGGCGTAGTCGTGCCGCGCCTTCTTGTTGGAGGCGACCACCTTGCGACCCTTTTCCCGTGGCATCGGCGCCACCTCCCTTCCGATCGCGGAGCGCGGATCATGCTACCGGAAACACAAGGACCCTCCCGCGCGGTTTATTCCGCGCGGGAGGGCCCTCGGAGAGCCGTCCCGGTAACTAGACCCGCAGGTAGAAGCGGAGCGTGACCCAGGCGGTGACCGCGCTGACCAGGCCACCGACGGCCGCCATGAGCGGGAACGTCAGGAAGATCTCGGACCAGGAGATCGGGGTGATCAGGCCCTCCAGGGCCGACATCGAACTCCCCGCCGCGACCGTCTTCAACGTGATCAACGCGATCAGGCCCAGGATCGAGCCGATCAGACCGGCGACCACCGCCTCCAGCACGAACGGCGCCTGGATGAACCAGTTGGAGGCGCCGACCAGCTTCATGACGGCGACCTCGCGGCGCTTGCTGTACGCGGCCACCTGGATCGTGTTGGCGACCAGCAGCAGGGCGGCGATCGCCATCACGATCGCGATCGCGAGCGCGCCGTTCTGGAAGCCGCTGAGCACGCCGAAGACCTTGTCGAGCAGCTTGCTCTGGTCGACGATCGTGTCGATCCCCTCGGAGGCCTTGTACTCGTCGTAGATGTTCTTGTACTGCTCCGGGTTGTTCAGCGTGAGCCGGAACGACTCGGGCAGCTGGTCCGGCTTGACCGCGTTGACCAGGTCGGGCGCGTCCGCGTACATCTGCTGGAAGCGCTTGTACGCCTCCGTCTTGTCGACGTACGTGACCTCCTTGATCAGCGGGTCGGCCTTGAGCTTGGTCTCCAGGTCGGTCCGCTGCTGGTCGTTGACGTCGGTCTTCAGGAAGATCGAGACCTCGACGTTCTCGTAGTAGAGGTCCTTCATGTCGCCGACCTTCTGGTACAGAAGGCCGCTGCCGCCCAGCATGAACAGCGACACCGCCATGGTGATGATCATGGCGAGAGTCATGGTGACGTTTCGCCACAGTCCGACCAGTACCTCGGACAGGACGTACTTCATCCGCATCGGGATATTCCTCCGGCTCTCCGGCGTGAGGTGTTCGTCGTCAGGGGCTGCGGGTCAGCGGCTCAGCCGTAGACGCCGCGGGCCTGGTCGCGCACGATGCGGCCGCTCTCGATCTCGATGACGCGGCGGCGCATCTGGTTCACGATGTTGGAGTCGTGCGTGACCATCACGACGGTCGTGCCGGTGCGGTTGATCCGGTCCAGCAGGCGCATGATCTCGATCGAGGTATCCGGGTCCAGGTTTCCGGTGGGCTCGTCCGCCAGGAGGATCAGCGGGCGGTTCACGAACGCCCGGGCCACCGCGACCCGCTGCTGCTCGCCACCGGACAGCTCGTGGGGGTAGCGGTGCTCCTTCCCACCGAGCCCGACCAGCTCCAGCACCTCCGGCACGACCCGGCGGGCGACCGCCTTGGTCTTGCCGATCACCTCCAGCGCGAACGCCACGTTCTCGTAGGCGGTGCGGTTCGGCAGGAGGCGGAAGTCCTGGAAGACGCAGCCGATGGAACGCCGGAAGTGGGGTCGCTTCCAGGAGCGCATCGACGTGACGTCCTTGCCGTTGACGACGACCCGCCCCTTGTTGGGGGTGACCTCGTGCAGCAGCAGCTTGATGATCGTGGACTTGCCGGAGCCGGATGGACCGATGAAGAAGACGAACTCGCCCTTCTCGATCGAGACGGACACGTTGTCGAGCGAAGGCCGGGACGCCTTCGGGTACGTCTTCGTCACTTGCTCAAGCTGAATCACGGGTCGAGAGTCTACGCGGTGTAACCGGAGAGCCAAGCCCCCAGCCCCTCGGAAGCGGGTCGCGTCGTCGATTCAGCCGGTCAGGCAGAGATCGATGACGCGCTGCGTCCGAGATCGATCACGCACCGTCAGCGGTGAGCTGCTGCTGCTTCCGCCAGCGGATTCCCGCCTCGATGAAGCTGTCCAGCTCGCCGTCGAAGACCGCGGACGGATTGCCCGTCTCCTGCTCGGTCCGCAGATCCTTCACCATCTGATAAGGGTGCAGAACGTACGAACGCATCTGGTCGCCCCACGAGCCGGCGGCGTCGGTCTTCAGGCCCTGGAGCTTGGCCTGCTCCTCCTGCCGCTTGCGCTCCAGCAGCCGGGCCTGGAGCACCCGCAGCGCGGACGCCTTGTTCTGCAGCTGGGACTTCTCGTTCTGGCAGGTCACCACGATGCCGGTCGGGATGTGCGTGATCCGGACCGCCGAGTCGGTGGTGTTGACGCTCTGCCCGCCCGGGCCGGAGGAGCGGTAGACGTCGATCCGCATCTCGTTCTCGGGGATCTCGATGTGGTCGGTCTGCTCCACCACCGGCAGCACCTCGACGCCGGCGAAGCTGGTCTGCCGGCGGCCCTGGTTGTCGAACGGGCTGATCCGGACCAGCCGGTGGGTGCCGGACTCGACGCTGAGCGTGCCGAAGGCGTAGGGCACCTTGACCGTGAAGGTGGCCGACTTGAGGCCCGCCTCCTCGGCGTACGAGGTCTCGTAGACCTCGGTCGGGTAGCCGTGCCGCTCGGCCCAGCGCAGGTACATGCGCAGCAGCATCTCGGCGAAGTCCGCCGCGTCCACGCCGCCGGCGCCGGCCCGGATGGCGACCAGCGCCTCCCGGGAGTCGTACTCGCCGGAGAGCAGGGTGCGGACCTCCATCTCCTGGATGGCCTTGGTCAGCCCGGTGATCTCCGACTCGACCTCGGTGAGGGTGCCGGGGTCGGACTCGGCCTGGGCCAGCTCCAGCAGCACCCCGGCGTCGTCCAGCCGCGAACGGAGGGTGCCGAGCTTGGAGATCTCGCCGTTGACGTACGACAGCTGCGACGTCACCTGCTGCGCCTTGGCCTGGTCGTCCCACAGGTCCGGCGCGGAGGCCTCCTGCTCCAGGCGGGCCTTCTGCTCGCGCAGCTTGTCGAGGTCGAGCACGGCCTCGATGTTGCGCAGGGTGGCGTCGAGTTCCTTGAGCTGTTCGGCGTAATCGGCAGCGGTCACGACAGACAAGACTACTGCCTCTGCCGGCCGGTTCGGCGCAGGTGGTCAGCCGACCGGGGCGCTCTTGAGCCAGGACAGCGCCGCCCGGTGGTAGGCGACCGCGAACTCCAGCGCGCTGGCGTCGTAGTCGTCGCCTTCCTTCTTGGCGTTCTTGACCTGCTCGCGAACCGCCGCCAGGGCCTCGGTGTGGTACTCGTTCGCCGAGGCGTAGAGGTTCTTGAGCTGGCTCGCCGAGTGCAGGCCGCCGAAGGCGATCCGTAGCGCGATCGGGTTACGGATGGTGTCCCGGCCGGGGTTCTCCGCCAGCCAGCGGGAGAATGTCCGTTTTCCGGACGCGGTGATCGCGTACGGCTGACTCAACCGCGGCCCGGGCTTGCCGAGCCGCACCAACCCCTTCTCAGCCAGGACCGGAAGCTCGCGGTAGACCTGGCTGCGGGTCATCGACCAGTACGGCGCCAGCCGGCGCTCGGCGGCGGCCATCAGTTGGCCGCCTGTCATGGGTCCGTCGTGCAGCAGGCCCAGCAGGGCCGCCGCTGTCGGGTTGACTCCGGAATCCGCCATGCCCTCTAAGCTGCCACTTTGTCGGACCTGGCGTCCAGGATTTGCCGTTTTCGCCACCCGTTGGGTCGTCCGATGTGCACTGTCGGCGGGCGACAGTCCGCCGGGGACCCCCGGACCGTCCTCCGGCCGGCCGGTCGCCGGTGACGTGGGGTGCGTCACCGGCGACCGTGTGCAGCTCAGCCCATGTGCGGGTAGCCGTGCTCGGTCGGCGGGACGAAGGTCTCCTTGATCGTCCGCGGGGACATCCAGCGGACCAGGTTGTGCCAGGAGCCGGCCTTGTCGTTGGTGCCGCTGGCCCGGGCGCCACCGAACGGCTGCTGCCCGACCACCGCGCCGGTCGGCTTGTCGTTGATGTAGAAGTTGCCGGCCGCGTACCGCATCTTCTCCGCCACCTGGTCGACCACCCGGCGGTCGGTCGCGAAGATCGAACCGGTGAGCGCGTACGGCGCGATCGACTCGGCCTGGTGGACCACGTCCTCGAAGCGGGCGTCGTCGAAGACGTGCACACCGAGGATCGGACCGAAGTACTCGGTGGTGAAGGTCTCGTGCGCGGCGTCCGAGCACTCGAAGAGGGTCGGCCGGACGAAGTACCCCACCGAGTCGTCGGCCGTGCCGCCGGCCAGGACCGTGCAGCTGTCGTCGCCCTTGATCAGCTCCAGCGCGGCAGTGTGCCGGCCGAACGCCTTGTCGTCGATCACCGCGCCGCCGAAGTTGCTGAAGTCGGTGACGTCGCCGTAGGTGAGCGAGTCGGCGGTGGCGGCCAGCCGGTCGCGCAGCCCGCCCTCCCAGATGGACCGGGGGATGTACGCCCGCGAGGCGGCCGAGCACTTCTGGCCCTGGTACTCGTAGGCGCCCCGGATCAGCGCGGTGTGCAGGGCGTCCACGTCGGCGCTGCTGTGCGCCACCACGAAGTCCTTGCCGCCGGTCTCGCCGACCAGCCGCGGGTAGCCCCGGTAGCGGGCGATGTTCTCGCCGACCGTCTTCCACAGGTGCTGGAAGACCTTGGTGGACCCGGTGAAGTGGATGCCCGCCAGGTCAGGGTCGGCCAGCACGACGTCGGAGACCTCCTCGCCACGCCCCGTGACCATGTTGATCACGCCGGGCGGCAGGCCGGCCGCCTCGAACAGCCGCATGGTGAAGTGGGCGGCGAACTGCTGGGTCGGGCCCGGCTTCCAGACCACGGTGTTGCCGAGCAGCGCCGGGGCCGACGGCAGGTTGCCGGCGATCGCGGTGAAGTTGAACGGGGTCACCGCATAGACGAAGCCCTCCAGGGGCCGGTGGTCGAAGCGGTTCCACACGCCCGGGGAGGACATCGGCTGCTCGGCCAGCAGCTTGCGGGCGAAGTAGACGTTGAACCGGAGGAAGTCGATCAGCTCGCAGGCCGAGTCGATCTCGGCCTGGACCGCGGTCTTGGACTGGCCGAGCATGGTGGCCGCGTTGAGCGTGTCCCGCCACGGGCCGGAGAGCAGGTCGGCGGCGCGCAGGAAGATCGCGGCCCGCTCCTCGAACGGCAACGCCCGCCACATCGGCGCGGCGTCCTTGGCGGCCTTGACGGCGGCGCGCGCATCGTCGTGGGTGGCGTGGCCGGTCACGCCGAGCACGTGGGCGTGCTTGTGCGGCTGGACCACCTGGATCGGGTCACCGCCGGCCATCCGCTGCTCGCCGGCGATGGTCATCGGCAGGTCGATCCGCTCGGCGGCCAGGTCGGCCAGCCGCCGCTGGAGCCGCTCCCGCTCGGCGCTGCCGGGCTCGTAGGTGTGGACCGGCTCGTTGCGCGGCTCGGGTACGGAGAACACGGCGTCCATCACAGGCTCCTGTGCGATCTCGACGGCGGTGGCGAAATCGGACCCGCGGGCGCCGGCCGGGTGGCCGGGCTGCCGGGGCACCGCGCGGTGTACCGGTCGCGGCGGCGGGACCTCGGCCAATTCTTCCATGCGAGGGGCCCGGCCCCACCTCCACCGCCCCGGTTGGGACCGCCTCCACCAGCGCACCCGGACGCACCACCGCACACCGGACCGTAGGCGACAAGCCACCCTCCCCCGACGAATCCTCGGCCGGAGCCCACAGCCACCTGTGATCCGTCACCACACCGTCGGCCCGGGACCGCACCCGACCGGCCGGGCCCGGAGGGAGACCGGAAGGGCCGCGTACGCTGGATGGCCGGTGACCTGCCCGGCCCTCGCGGCCGATCCGGCGTCCGTCGAGAGGGAGACGATGAGCAAGCAGCCCGGCAGCTCCACGGCCGCGGAGCCGGACCAGCCCGCCATCGAGCGGACGGACGAATCCCCCTCCGACGAGACCGCCGAGGCCGCGCCCGCACGGGGCCGCCTCGCGCCCGGCGCGCTCGTGCTGGCCGTGCTGTCCCTCGGCTGGCTGGCGGCCATGCTCTGGTCCACCCGGGCGGCCATCAGCTCGGCCGCGGCCGGGGTCACCGCGCTCACCCTCTCCGCGTACGCCCTGCCCGGGGTGATCACCGCCGCGCTGGTCGCCGGCGCCGCCGTCGCCCTGGCCGCGACCAACCGGCTGGACCGGGCCACCCTGCGCTTCCTCGTCGCCGTCGGGGCCGGCCTGCTGGTCGGGCTCGCCGCCGCCGTGGTGATCAACCTGACGTACGCCGACAACGCGACCACCAACACCATCGCGGGCACCACGGCCGCCGCCGCGATCATCGGCGGGGCGACGGCGGGGGCTCGCAACGCCCGGGTGGCCGGCGCGGTGGCTGCCGCCACGCTGGCCGCGCAGGTCTTCGTGGTGCTGTTCAGCCGCGCCCGGGACCCGCTCTCCGACCTGTTCGGCGCCGGGGACACCCAGCAGTCGATGCTCGACGCCGCCAAGTGGGTGTCCCGGACCGAGTCCCTGCTCGCCGGGCTGATCGCCGGTCTGGTGGCGTACCTCTACCTGGCCTGGGCCCGCCGCCGCGCCGAGCGGCGGGACGGGGTCGCCACCGAGCTGCGGTGGCCGTCTTACCTCGTGGCCGGGGCCGGCGCCGGCCTGCTCCTGCTGCTCACCGAGGTGATCATCCGGGTCGGCGGGCGTGGACTGCTCGACCTTGCCGCCGCCCTCAGCGAGGCCGACCAGGTGGCGCAGACCGCGCTGGGCACCTCGCGGGTGGACAACGGCATCTGGGTGCTCTTCGTGGGGGCGCTCACCGCGCTCATCCTGTTCGGCCGCACCCTCGGCCCGCGGGCCGTGGAGGACGAGGACGAGTCCGGCTCCTGAGGCCGCCCGGCGTCAGGAGACCTCGCGCAGCAGCAGGTCCAGTTCGGTCACGTCGTACCACTCCAGCTCGTGGTCCTCGGCCCCGTCGACGGTGAACTGGGCGTCCGGGTCACCGGCCTGCGCTTCGGCCACCACCTCGGCGGCGGCGGCCACGTCGTCAACCGCGTCGCCGCCGTCCACGTGGATGGCGGCCACGGACTTCACGGGCACCGGCCCGGAGAGCCGGATCACGCTGGAACCCAGCTCGCCACCGACCCGGCCGACCGCGCGGGCCGGCAGGTCCACCGAGACGACGACCCGCCGCCGGGGCGCGCCCGGATCGGCCCGGAGCAGCAGCAGCGCCTCCTGGGCGGCCCGGGTGAAGGCGACGTACTCCAGCTCCTCCTCGTCACCCTCGGCGTACCACTCCCGCAGCTCCGGGGTGACGGCGTGCGCCTCCTCGCCGGCCAGGCCCTCCTCGCGCAGCCGGGCCAGCATCGGGACGGTCGCCGGCACGTACACCCGGACCAGCTCGTCGGTCACCGCTCGCTCCTGCCGTCAGGCCGCCGGCCGACGGGCGCCGGCTCCGGGCGCCGATCATGCCGTACGCCGTGACCGTCATACACCCGGCATCCGCCGCGGAGAAGTTCCGCGCCGGTGTGTCCCGGGCCGGATTCGCCGTGCCGGGTCTGGGGCGACCCGGCTCGTGATGGCAAACTGAAGCAAACGTAGCCAACCCCGGGAGTCACCGTGGAGCCGAGGTTCCTGCTGCTGTCCGACGTGGCCGCCGAGCTGAACGTCTCGGACTCGCAGGTCTACCACATGGTGCGCAGCGGGGAGCTGCCCGCCATCAAGATCGGCGGCCGCGGTCAGTGGCGCGTGGAGCGCGCCCGGCTGGAGGAGTACATCCAGCGGAAGTACGCGGAGACCGCCGAGTGGGTACGCGGGAACCCGCTCACCGACCGCGACGTGGAGTGAGCGCCCGATGGCGCACCGGGATTGACGGTCGGCGTTGCCCTGCCCGAGAATGAGAGGACTTCGAAGGCAAACGAAGGCAAACGCAACGAACAGGGGTTGAGGATGGTCGACACCCGCCGCCCGCTGGCACCGCGTCCCCCCGTCCGCCTCCGGCCCGCCCCGCCGCTCGACCCACCGTGCACCGACCGGGACCCGGCCTGGGGCGACACCTGGGCCGACGGCTGGACCAGTGTCGACCAGCTCGCGCTCGACCTCTTCGACCACCGCCGCGACCCGGACCGGCCCGCCGGCCGGCCCGCCGACGCCCCCGCCCGCCGTGCCGGTCGCGTCGCTGAACGATCCACGGGGTGGGCCTTCGGCCGGGCCGGCGACCGCTCGACCGGCGGGACCGCCGACGTCCGGCCGACTCCGGCCGGGCCCGGCCGCTCAGCCGGCCCTCCACCGGCTGCGCTGGTCACCGCCACCCCCGAGGCGGCCCGCGCGGCACACCGCTTCGTCCGCACCTTCCTGGAGATCGTCAACGGCTACCGCCCACCCGGGCAGCTCCGGCCGCTCTGCCTCCCCGAGGCCGCCGCCCGGGTGGCCGCCGAGCTGACCCGCGCCGCCCGCCGGGTCGGCCCGGCGCGCCGCCGCACCGCCCGGCCGGTCCTCCAGCTCCGCCGGCTGCGCGCCAGCGAGCCCCGCGCGGGCGCGGTCGAGGCCGCCGCCGTGCTCGCCGGCGCGGGCGGCGCGAGCTGGGCCATCGCCCTGCGCCTGGAACAGCGCCGCGGCACCTGGCTCTGCACCGTCCTCGACGTCCTCTGACAGTGGCCGGGACGCCGACGGGCCCCGGCCGGTGGCCGGGGCCCGTCGGGCTGGTGCGGAAGGCGGTCAGTTGCCGCCGTTGGGGGCGCCGTGGCAGCGCTTGTACTTGCGGCCGGAGCCGCACGGGCAGGGCGCGTTGCGGGACGGGCCCTCACCCGCGCCGTCGACCTGGCCGGGCGCGGCCCGCCGGGCGGTGCTCGCCGCGACCGCCTGGCCGCTCATCCCGGCCGTCGACCGGCGCGGGGTGGAGGCGGCGGGCCGCTCCGACGTCTCGGGGCGGCCGATGCCGAGCGCCGGCGCCTGCTCCTCGGCGCGCTCGATCACCGGCGCACCACGGCCGGCCTCGCCGTCGACGGACGGCGCGGAGTATTGCAGGCCCTGCTGCTGCGGCGTGCGGTTGAGACCCTTGGCCCGGATCTCCACCGGCTTCTCCAGCAGCTGGACCTCCTCCTCGGCCTCCGGCGCCGCCTCCTCGACCTGCACGTCCAGGTTGTAGAGGAAGCCGACCGTCTCCTCCTTGATGCCGTCCATCATGGTGGCGAACATGTCGAAGCCCTCGCGCTGGTACTCGATGACCGGGTCGCGCTGGGCGTACGCCCGGAGGCTGATGCCCTCCTGGAGGTAGTCCATCTCGTAGAGGTGCTCGCGCCACTTGCGGTCGATCACCTGGAGCAGGACCATCCGCTCGAGCTGGCGCACGGCCTCCTCACCGAGCTGCTCCTCGCGCCGGTCGTACGCGGCGTGCGCGTCCTCCTTGAGGCGGGCCAGCAGGAAGTCCTGGTCGAGGCCGGCCCGGGAGCCCACCTCCTCCTCCAGCTCCTCGATGGTGATGCCCACCGGGTAGAGCTGCTTGAGGCTGGACCAGAGCTGCTCGAGGTCCCAGTCCTCGGCGTAGCCGTCGCTCGTGGCGCCCACGATGTACGCGCCGACCACGTCGTCGAGCATGTTGCGGACCTGCTCGGAGAGGTCCTCGCCGTTGAGCACCCGGAGGCGCTCGGCGTAGATCACCTGGCGCTGCTTGTTGAGCACCTCGTCGTACTTGAGGACGTTCTTGCGGATCTCGGCGTTCTGGCCCTCGATCTGGGCCTGCGCGCTCTTGATCTGGCGGGTGACCATCTTCGACTCGATGGGCACGTCCTCCGGGATGTTGAAGCGGTCCATCACCGCCTCGACGGCACCGGCCCGGAAGCGCTTCATGAGGTCGTCCTGCAGCGACAGGTAGAAGCGGGACTCGCCCGGGTCACCCTGCCGGCCGGCGCGGCCACGGAGCTGGTTGTCGATCCGGCGCGACTCGTGCCGCTCGGTGCCCAGCACGTACAGGCCACCGGCGGCGGCGACCTCCTCCGCCTCGACGTCGCAGGCCTGCTTCCACTTCGGAAGGATCTCCTCCATCGCCTTGGCGTACTCCTCCGGCTGCTCGACCGGGTCGAGGCCGCGCTGGCGGAGTTCGTTGGCGGCGAGGAACTCGGCGTTGCCACCGAGCAGGATGTCCGTGCCACGGCCGGCCATGTTGGTGGCGACGGTGACCGCACCCTTGCGCCCGGCCTGGGCGACGATCTCCGCCTCCTTGGCGTGGAACTTCGCGTTCAGCACGGAGTGCGGGATGCCCCGACGGCGCAGCATGTGGGAGAGGATCTCGGAGTTCTCGACCGAGACCGTGCCGACCAGCACCGGCTGGCCCTGCTCGTGCCGCTCGGCGATGTCCTCGACCACGGCGTTGAACTTGGCCTTCTCGGTCTTGTAGATGACGTCCGCCCGGTCGAGGCGGACCATCGGCCGGTGCGTCGGGATGGTCACGACGCCGACCTTGTAGACCTTGTTGAACTCGCTCGCCTCGGTCTGGGCCGTGCCGGTCATGCCGGAGAGCTTCTCGTAGAGGCGGAAGTAGTTCTGGAGGGTGATGGTGGCCAGGGTCTGGTTCTCCTGCTTGATCTCCACCCCCTCCTTGGCCTCGATCGCCTGGTGCATGCCCTCGTTGTAGCGGCGGCCGTGCAGGATGCGGCCGGTGAACTCGTCGACGATGAGGACCTCGCCGTCGCTGACGATGTAGTCCTTGTCGCGCTTGTAGAGCTCCTTGGCCTTGATCGCGTTGTTCATGTAGCCGACGAGCGGGGTGTTCACCGACTCGTAGAGGTTGTCGATGCCGAGCCGGTCCTCGATCTTGGCGACACCGCGCTCGGTGATGGCGATCGTGCGCTTGGCGTGGTCGACCTCGTAGTCGCCCTCACCGTCGGTGCCGGGCTGGAGGCGAGCCACCACGGCGGCGAACTCCTGGTACCAGCGGGCGGAGTGCTCGGCCGGGCCGGAGATGATCAGCGGGGTCCGGGCCTCGTCGATGAGGATCGAGTCGACCTCGTCGACCACCGAGAAGAAGTGGCCGCGCTGGACCAGCTCCTCCCGCGACCAGGCCATGTTGTCGCGCAGGTAGTCGAAGCCGAACTCGTTGTTGGTGCCGTAGGTGATGTCGCACTCGTAGGCCGCGCGGTGCTCGCTGGCCGGCCGGTTCGGCAGCACCACGCCGACGGTGAGACCCAGGAACTCGTGCACCCGGCCCATCCAGGCGGCGTCGCGCTCGGCCAGGTAGTCGTTCACCGTGACCACGTGCACGCCCTTGCCGGCGAGCGCGTTCAGGTAGACCGGCATGACCGAGGTCAGGGTCTTGCCCTCACCGGTCTTCATCTCGGCGATGTTGCCGAAGTGCAGCGCCGCGCCGCCCATCACCTGGACGTCGTAGGGCCGCTGGCCGAGCACCCGCGAGGCGGCCTCGCGGCACACCGCGAACGCCTCGGGCAGCAGGTCGTCGAGGGTCTCCCCGTCGGCGAGCCGCTCCTTGAACTGGTCGGTCATGTCCCGCAGCTCGTCGTCGGTGAGGTTGACGTACTCGTCCTCGATCGAGTTGACGGCGGCCGCGATGGCCTTGAGCCGACGCACCATACGGCCCGAGCCCGCGCTAAGGACCTTTTCCAGAATCGACACGGATCAACGCTCCCCTAGACAGTCTCGAACCATCGTAGGCGCTCCGGCGCGGCGATGGTCACTGGTGGCGGCGGTCCGGGGCCGCGAACCCGACATAACGCCGAGCAGGCGCGCTGAGCGGCGGTATTCGGGTTACGCCGTACGCGAACGATCCGGCACGATGGCTCGGGTGGAGCCTGTGGAGATCATCGAGGACGGCCTGCTGCTGCGACCCTGGCGGGCGGAGGACGCCGACGCGGTGTACCGCGCCTGCCAGGATCCGGACATCCAGCGCTGGACCACCGTACCTCGCCCGTACCTGCCCGAACACGCCCTCGGATTCGTGACCACGATCAGCGGGACGGCCTGGGCGGACGGCACCGGGGCACCGTTCGCGGTCTGCGACGCGCAGACCGGCGAGCTGCTCGCCTCCTGCGGGCTGGTCTCCATCGACCGCGGCCTGGACTCCGCCGAGGTGGGCTACTGGACCGCCCCCTGGGCCCGCGGCCGGGGCGTGGCGGTGCGGGCCACCCGGGCGGTCGCCCGCTGGGCGTTCGACGCGCTCAAGCTGCGCCGGCTGATCTGGCAGGCGGAGGTCGGCAACCACGCCTCCCGGCTGGTCGCGCTCCGGGCCGGCTTCCGGGTCGAGGGCGAGCTGCGGATGGCCCACCCGGCGGTCGACGGCCGCCCCGAGGGCTGGATCGGCTCCCTCCTCCCGGCCGACCTGGCCGCGCCCGGCGAGCCCGCCCCGTACGGCCCGGACACCCTCCAGGCCCGCCGCGCGGCGGTCTTCGGCCGACCCCAGCCGGTCCTGTTCGCCACGGCCGGCGCCACCGAGCTGCGGCTGCGCCCGCTGGAGGAGCGCGACATCGACGCCCTCGTGACCACCTGCCGGGACGAGGACACCATCCGCTGGACCACGGTGCCGCACCCCTACCAGCGGGAGCACGCCGAGGGCTTCCTGCGGGACATCGCGGAGGCGGCCTGGGCCCGGGGCACCGGCGCCTCCTACGCGGTCGCGGACGCCGAGGACCGCTACGTCGCCTCGATCGACCTGCGCATCTCCCCCACCGGCCCGCTCGTCGCCGACGTGGGCTTCATGACCGCGCCACACGCCCGGGGCCGGGGCTACCTGCCGGCCGCGCTGGCCGCGCTCTGCGCCTGGGGCTTCACCACGCTCGGGCTGGCCCGGATCGAGTGGCGCGCCAACGTGGGCAACACCGCGTCCCGGCGGGCCGCCGAGAAGGCCGGCTTCACCGTCGAGGGCACCCTCCGCGGGGGTGTGCAGCACCGCGGGGAACGGCAGGACGTCTGGATCGGCGGCCTGCTCCCGCAGGACCTGGCGTGACACCCGAGACCGTCGAGGCGTACGGGGTGCGGCTGCGGCGGGAGCGGCTCACCGACGTGACGGACCTGGCCGCCGCCTGCGCCGACCCGCTCACCCAGCGGTTCCTGCCCGGCCTGCCCGACCCGTACACCGAGGAGAGCGCCCGGTGGTGGATCACCGAGGGCGCACCGGCGGCCTGGGCCACCGGCGGCGCGGCGTACACGATCGCCGACCCGGCCACCGACCGGCTGATCGGCGCGGCCGGCCTCAGCCACCCGGTGGCGGAGCGCGGGCAGGCGGAGATCGGCTACTGGGTCGCTCCGTGGGCGCGCGGCCGGGGCGTCGCCACGGCCGCCACCCGCGCGCTGGCCGAGGCGGCCTTCGCCGCCGGCACCGTCCGGCTCGAACTGCTCACCCAGGAGGAGAACGCGGCCAGCCAGCGGGTCGCGCTGGCCGCCGGGTTCCGGCACGAGGGGGTACGCCGCTCGGCCGGGCAGGGCCGGGACGGTCGCCACGACCTGGCCGTCTGGGTACGCCTCGCCGGCGACCCGCCCGGGCCGACCACCCGGCCACTGCCGGACCTGCCCGAGGGCCGGCTCACCGACGGCGTGGTGACCCTGCGGCGGCTCGGGCCGGCGGACGCCGAGGCGCTGTACCGGCTGCACACGTTGCCCGAGGTGGTGGCGAACCGGGTGCCGCCGGCCCCGCCGACACGGGAGTCGGTCGAGCGGCGGTGCCGTCGCGCGGAGAGCAACTGGCTGGCCGGCCGCTCGGCCGACCTGGCGATCGTCGATGCGGCGACCGGCACGGTGACCGGCGGCTGCGCGCTGGTGTACGACGAGCCGAGCACCGGCCAGGCCATGCTCGGCTACAGCCTGCTGCCCGAGGCGCGCGGTCGGGGATCGGCCACCCGCGCGGTGCGCCTGGTGGCCGGCTGGGCCTTCGACGTCGGGCTGGCCCGGCTGTGGGCCGGCACCCGGCCGGAGAACATCGCCTCGCAGCGGGTGCTGGAGAAGGCCGGCTTCGGCCGGGAAGGGCTGCTGCGCGGCCGGCTTCCCGGCCCGGACGGCACCCGGATCGACTCGCTGATCTTCGGGCTGCTGCCGGGCGACCGAGCCGAATGACGGCGGAAGCCGTGGTGGTCGCCCACCACGGCTTCCGGCCGGCGTCACGGGTGGTCAGGGTCCGGTGTCGAGCGAGATGATCCCGTAGTCGTAGGCGTGCCGGCGGTAGACCACGCTCGGGCGGCCGGACTCCTTGTCCTGGAACAGGTAGAAGTCGTGGCCGACCAGTTCCATCTGGAACAGTGCGTCGTCGACCGTCATCGGCTCGGCGGGGTGCACCTTCGCCCGCGCGATGTGCCACGGTTGGTCGTCGTATTCCTCGTAGCCACTCTCGTCGGGCCGTTCGGCGACGGCGGTGGCCGTCCCGTGCCCGTTCAGCGTCGCCAGGCCGGGCCCGTCCAGGTCGGCCACCGGCAGGTCGGCGGTGGCGGCGGCGACGGAGAGCGGCGCGTGCCGGCCCCGGTGCACCCGGCGGCGGTCGGCCGCCCGGCGGAAGCGGGTGTCCAGCTTGGCGATGGCGGCGTCCAGCGCGCTGTAGAAATCGTTCGTGCAGGCCTCGGCCCGGATCACCGGGCCACGCGTCACGCAGGTGATCTCCACCCGCTGGCAGTGATCGGCCTGGCGCGGATTGCGCTCGTGGAACAACTCGACGTCCACGCGAATGAGTTTGTGGTCGTAGCGTTCGATCTTTGCGAGCTTTTCGGCTACGTGCACCCGGTAATGGTCCGGCACTTCGACGTTACGGCCCTTGACCACGATGTCCACGTGACCTCCCTTGTTCGGACGGTCGTTCGGTCCGGATCTTCCGGTCGACGCACCCAGGGAGAACCCCGTTCGGCGTCGACCGATGGTGTACGGCTACGCCTCCTTCCAGTGCCGGGGGAAGGTTGGCAACCCTCCTACCCCCGACACGAAAACGCTAACGCCTGTTCGGCCACCAGTCACCCCTAGTTGCCGGGAGAGGCCGCGAAATTTAACAGCTCATACACCATGGGGTGAAACGGAAACACGAAGCGTTACTAATGGTGCCGCTTTTGCGTTGCGGCGAGCACCGCCGCGGCCTTTGGCGTCATTCCCGCGTCGCGCAGGACCCGACTCACCGCCGCCAGCGTGGCCCCCGTGGTGACGATGTCGTCGAGCAGCACCACCGCACCGGCCACCCCGCCGGTGCGGCGCAGCCGGAACGCCGTCTCGGCAGCGGCGGCCCGGCCGGCACTGTCCAGCGCCACCGAGTCCGGCCGGGGCAGCGCGCGCAACGGCCGGAGCACGCGTACCGGCCAGCCGGCCGCGCCCAGCCGGGCCGCCGCGTGACGGGTCAGCCGGTCCAGGTGGTCGCCGTAGCGGGCCCGGGCCGCCCGCCCGGTGTCCGGCACCGCTACCAGGGTTACCGGGCGCCGCGGGCCCACCGCCGCGGCGACCACCACGGCCAGCAGCGCGCCCAGCGGCCGGGCGAGCCCGTGCCGCCCCCGCTCCTTGTACGCCAGCAGCCCGTTGCGCAGCGCGCCCGCGTACGGCCCGAGGGCGACGCAGGGCGGCAGGCCGGCGGGAGACGGATCGGGCCGGGTCGGGGCGGGGGTCAGTGCCTCCAGGTCACTCACGCAGCCTGGGCAGAAGCCCTGCTGCAGCCCCGGCACGCGCTCTCCGCAGCCGGCGCACCCCGCCGGCAGCACCAGGTCGGTCAGGTCCGACCAGAGTCCGCCCAGACGCGGCACCGGCGCCCCCTCAGTAGAGGAAGAAGGGTGCGGTCGGGTTGGTCGCCCGGCTGCCCACCGGAACGTCCAGCACCTGTTCCCGCTTGATGATGTCGATCGGGTTGTTCCGGAAGGCCACCTTGTTCGCCTCGTACATGTACGACAGCGACGGCAGCCCGCCGACCGCGCCGCCGGGGTACGCGGCCAACTGGGTCACCTCGGCGCCGATGTCCCGCTTGAGCGCGGTCTCCTGGGCGCCGTCGACGGTGATCTGGTGGATCGCCGGCCTGCGGTCCGGCTCGTTGCCGGCGAGGACCAGTTCGTTCTCGGCGACCCAGTCGACGGCGCTGACGCCGGTGAGCAGGGTGGCCAGCCGGCGCGGCTGGCCCACGACCACACCCCCGTCGACGCTCACCGCGGCCACGTAGAGGGCGCCCCCGCTGACCAGGGCGATCCGGTGCCCGTCGAGGGACCCGGCGACCGCCACGACGGGACCGGGGACGGCCAGCGGGACCGGGCTCATCCCGGCCGCACCGTCGAACCGGTAGAGCTTGCCGTCGGCGGCCACCAGGCCGGCGGGATGCCGCTCGTCCAGCGAACGGAGCCAGGTGGGCCGGCCCAGGGCGCCGTACGTCTCGTCGCTGGTGTTGAACACCGTCACCGGCTCCGGGCCGGAGCCGACCTTGAGCCGCTGCCGGCGGTCCGCCCCGGTCACCACGAGCGCGGCCAGCACCTGGTCGTCGGCGCGGGCCAGCGCGGCGGCGACCACGTTCTTGTTGGCCGCGGGTTCCAACGGGACGGCGGCTCTCGGCTCGTTGCCGATGGAGAGCGGGCGGATGGCGCCGTCGTAGACGCTGAACCGCGCCGGGACCTCCCCGGCCGGGTACGCGGCGTGCGCCGTCCGCTCCTCGCTGAGGTCGACGGTGCGCCGCTTCTGGTTCTGGATCTTCAGGTCGAGCTGGCCGCTCAGCTCCGGCAACGACCAGGCGAGCTGGGTGGCGAGCAGGCCGAGCTTCTTGTCGTCGGCCCCCGGCATGGTGAGGTTGACCTCCCAGTGCCCGTCCGCGCCGGTGGCGTTGTTGATCGGCCGGGTGCCGTCGGGCAGCCCGGTCACGCCCGGGGCCAGCCAGTCCGACGGGCCACCGGTCAGCCACTTCACCACGTCGGTCACCCGCCGCTCGGCCGGCACCGACGAGGGCAGGTAGCGCAGGTCGGGCACCAGCCGCGACTGGTCCGGGTTCCAGAAGTAGATGGTGCGCGACCGGTAGTACTCCCGCAGCGCGGTGTCGCTGATCAGCAGCACGTTCGGCACGTCGGCGAGGAGCAGCCCGGAGCCCGCCGGCTCGGCCCGGCGCAGCTGGAACACGTACTCGGTCTCGCTGGCCTGCGGCGGGTCCAGGGTGCCGTCGGCGCGCAGCACACCGACCTGCTGCACCTTGACCGTCACTTCACGTGTGCCCTGGTTGTTCTCCGGCGTGACCTCGGGCTTCTCCCGGAGCCGGACCACGGTCAGTTCGATCTCGCTGCTCTGCTGCTTCTCCGTCAGCCGGCTCTTCGCCTCCTGGCCGATGAAATCCTTGACCCGGCCGTATGCCTGCTCGCGCTCCCCGGCGGCGGCCGCCCGCAGGTAGTTCTCGATGAACGGGACGGGCTCGTCGCTGTCGCGCGGGGTGGGCGGCCGGGCGGGGCTGCCGTTGAGCGCGCCGGCCTCGGCGGCCGGACCCGAGCCGTCGACCTGGACCTCGGTCTCCCGCGGGATCCCGCACCCCGCCAGCCCGGCGGGCAGCAGCAGGCCGGACACCAGCACGACCAGCACTCGCCTGCCGACCTTCGTCCGCGCCTGCAGGGCTCGCCCACTCCGCACACTCATGACGACACCTCGGCCCGGTCATCGTCCTCCGCCGGCCCGATGGCCAGGGCCCCGGCGCCGCTGCCCGGACCGATGGCCAGCGGGCCGCCGCTGCGCGGGCCGCCGAAGGGCAGCGCGGCGTCGGCCGGCACCAGCCGCAGCGGCGAGGTGGTCAGCCGGTCGCCGGCGCGGGCCGGCAGGGTCAGCCGGAACTGGGCGCCCTGACCGGGCGCGCCCCACGCCTCCAGCCAGCCGCCGTGCAGCCGGGCGTCCTCCAGGCTGATCGACAGGCCCAGCCCGGTGCCGCCGGTCTGCCGCGCCCGGGACGGGTCGGCCCGCCAGAACCGGTTGAAGACCAGCTTCTCCTCGCCCGGCTTGAGCCCGACGCCGTGGTCCCGCACCGTGATCGCCACGGCGCTCGGGTCCACGCCCAGGGTGATCCGCACGGGCTTGGCCTCGCCGTGCTCGACCGCGTTGCCGACCAGGTTGCGCAGCACCCGCTCGACCCGCCGGGGATCGACCTCGGCGATCACCGGGCTGTCCGGAAGGTCCAGCTCGATCGCCACCCCGACCCGTTCGGCCAGCCCGGCCAGGCGCTCGGCGACCCGGTGCACCACCGGCACCAGGTCGGTCGGCTCGCTGTCGAGCATGGCGAAGCCGGCGTCGAAGCGGCTGATCTCCAGCAGATCGGTGAGCAGCTCCTCGAACCGGTCCAGCTCGGCCTGGAGCAGCTCGGCGCTGCGCGCCACCGCCGGGTCGAACTCGTCCCGCTCGGCGAAGATCAGGTCGGCGGCCATCCGGACCGTGGTCAGCGGGGTGCGCAGCTCGTGGGAGACGTCGGAGGTGAACCGGCGTTGCAGCCGGGACATCTCCTCCAGCCGGAGGATCTGCCGTTGCAGGTTGGTCGCCATCTGGTTGAACGAGGCGGCGAGCAGGGCCAGGTCGTCCTCGCCGTTGACCACCATCCGCTGGTCGAGCAGGCCGGCGGAGAGGCGCTGGGCGGTCCGGGCGGCCACCCGCACGGGCGTCACCACCAGGCGGGTGACCAGGGCGGCCAGCAGGCCGAGCAGCAGCACCAGGGCCACACCGGTGGCGACCACGGTGGCCCGGGCGTCGGCCGCGGTGGTGTCCTGCCGGGTCAGGGGTACGAGGTAGTAGAGCTCCAGCTGCCCGAACCGGGTCGGCACCGGGGAGCCGTAGACCAGGTACTTGGTGCGCTCACCGTCGAGGGTGCCGGTGCGGACCTGGTGGGCGACATTCCCCGCCGCCACCGACGCCCGCAGCTCCCGACTGATCAGCGGGCGCACCTGCACGTCCGGGGAGGTGCGCGCCTCGATGAGGCCGGCGAAGCTGTCCGCCGTGATCGCCACCACCACGCCGCTGGTCTGCGCCGGGTCGCCGCCGGCCAGGTAGTTGACCGTGCCGTCGATGGTGTCCTGGAGCTGGGCCTCCTGCGGCTGGCTGTAGAGGTTGAACTGCTTCGAGGCGTAGTCGCTGCCGTTCTGCAACCGCAGCAGGACGTCGGTCTCGGCGTTCTCCAGCAGGATGTTGGTGAGCTTGTCGGCGATCAGATAGGCGAAACCGCCCACCAGCAGGCTGGACGCCACCAGCGTGATGGTCACCACACGGAGCTGGAGGGACCTCCGCCAGGTCTGGTGCATGCCGGCGGCGAACCGGGCCGCCCGGCCGGCCAGGACGCGCCACAGCGCCCGCGCGGCGCGGAGCCGGCGGGACGCGGGGGTCGGCGAGTCGGGGGGCGGGGAGGTCACCACAGTGCTGACCAGGCTATCCGGTGCCCGCCTTGTAGCCCACGCCTCGCACGGTGAGGATGATTTCGGGTCGCTCCGGATCCGGCTCGATCTTGGCGCGGAGCCGCTGCACGTGCACGTTGACCAGGCGGGTGTCGGCCGCGTGCCGGTAGCCCCAGACCTGCTCCAGCAGCACCTCCCGGGTGAAGACCTGGCGCGGCTTGCGGGCGAGCGCGACCAGCAGGTCGAACTCCAGCGGGGTCAGCTTCACCTCCTCGCCGTCCCGGCTCACCGTGTGCGCCGGCACGTCGATGGTGATCTGGTTGCCGGGTGGCCCGATGGTGAGCAGCTCCGGCGCCACGTCCTCACCCCGGCGCAGCCGGGCCCGCATCCGGGCCACCAGCTCCTTGGGCTTGAACGGCTTGACCACGTAGTCGTCGGCACCGGACTCCAGCCCGAGCACCACGTCGACGGTGTCGCTCTTGGCGGTCAGCATCACGATCGGCACGCCGGACTCGCCGCGGATGGCCCGGGCCACGTCGATGCCGCTCATGCCGGGGAGCATCAGGTCGAGCAGGACGATGTCGGGCCGGCTGTCACGGAACGCGGCCAGTGCCCGTTCTCCGTCCGCGACGAAGGACGGCACGAAGCCCTCGCTGCGCAGGACGATGCCGAGCATCTCGGCGAGTGCGGGGTCGTCGTCGACCACCAGTACCCGGGCTCTCATGGGGTTTATCGTTCCATCCCCGTTCGTTCGGAGTGTGCGGCGTCTTCACGGCACCGTAGCGCCGAGGGCGGTCCGGCACCACAGCTGACGGCGTGGCCGCCCCGCGTGGCGCGTCGCGGCGGACGGGTCCACCGGACGCGGACGCGCCGTGCAACCATGATCCCTCGGGTGTCGCCGCCCGCCACCTCCGCCTGCCCGCCAGGAGTATTCGTGCCCGACGCCGGCCCGACCGCGGTGCTCCCGCGCCGCCCGCTGACCGTCGGTGAACTGCTCGACTCGGCCGTCCTGCTGCTGCGCGACCAGGCGCGGGTGCTCGTCCCGCTCGCCGTCCTGCTGGCCCTCGGCGAGCAGGCCCTGCTGCACCCGCTGCGGGTGCTGGCGGGCGCCCGGCCGCCCGAGTGGTGGCCGGACATGGACCGGTTCGGGTGGTACTGGCTGCTGCTCGCCGTCGGCGCCGGAACCGAGGCCATGATCATCGCGCTGCTCGGCAACCCGGCCGCCCGGGGCGCCGGGGCCGCGCTGCTGGGCCGCCGCGCCCGGCCGCGTGAGCTGCTGCGCGACGCCCGCTGGGGAGCGACCCTGCTGGCCTCGGCCACGGTCGGGTGCACGGTCCTGCTCGCCGGCCTGGCCGGGCCGGCCTGGTTCGTCGCATACGGGCTGCTCGGCGCGGTGGTGCCGGTGCTCGTGGTGGACCGGGTGCCGGAGCACCGGGCGCCGGGACGGGCGCTGCGGCTGGCGGTCCGGGTCGGCGGGCGCGCCGCCGCCATCCGGCTGCTCGGCTACCTGGGCTGGTGGCTCATCCGGCTCGGCATCGGGCTGGGGGTCTACCACGGCCTCGGGCTGCTGCGCCTCTTCGACGTCTCCGCCTGGGCGCTGCCGGTCGCCACGGTCGCCTGGGTGGCGGTGAACGCGGTCGCCTACCCCGCGTTGGCCTGCCTGGACGCCGTGCTGCACCTGGAGACCCGGATGCGTACCGAGGGCCTGGACATCCGGCTCGCCCGCACCCCCGCGCCGGAACCCGTCCTGCTGGCGGTGCACCGGTGAGCCGGTGGTGGACCGAGACGGTCGCCGCCCTGGGGGACGCCGTACCGCTGCCGTTGGCGGCGCTGCTCCTGCTGGCCGGGGCGGTGCTGGTGGCGCTGGCCTGGTACTTCTTCCCGGCCTGGGTGCCCCGGCGGCTGCCCCGGCTCGGCCGGCCCCGGCTGCCCCGGCTCCGCCTGCCCCGGTTCCGGCTGCCCCGGCTGCGGCTGCCCCGACTCCGGCGACCGAAGCTGCGGCTGCCCCGGCGGCGGCCCCGACGGGACACGCCGGTGGTGCCCGTGCCCGCGCCCCGGTCGCCCGAGCCGGCGGCGGCCGCCCG
The DNA here is from genome assembly GCF_040609975.1 of Micromonospora sp. NPDC004551. NCBI lineage: Bacteria > Bacillati > Actinomycetota > Actinomycetes > Micromonosporales > Micromonosporaceae > Micromonospora > Micromonospora sp. NPDC004551. Next base: position 48,551 of record NZ_JBEXLM010000023.1, read on the forward strand.
GGCCGGCCTCGCCGACCGCCTCGCCGCCGAGGGCCGGTACGCCGAGGCGGTCCGCGAACGCCTGCGCGAGATGGTCCGTCTCCTGGTGGCGCGCCGGCTCGTCGAGCCCCGCCCCGGGCTGACCGTCACCGAGCTGACCGCGGCCGTGGCCCGGGTCCGGCCCGACGTGCACCCCACCCTGCACACCGCGGGGGCGATCTTCTCCGACCTCTGGTACGCCCAGCGCCCGGCCACCGCCGCGCACGACCACCGGATGCGTGACCTCGCCGCCGACCTGCGCCGCGAGCTGGCCGACGAGGGGAGCGCCCGGTGACCGCCACCCTCCACCCGGCCCGGCCGGCGGCCCCGCCCACGCCCCGCCGCCGGTGGCACCGGATGGCGATCCCCGTCGGGCTGGCCGTGCTGCTGATCGTGACCACCCTGGTCCTGCACGCCGTGGACCAGCCCGACCCGGCCGACCCGGGCTTCCTGGCCCCGGCCGCCACCGACGACGACGGGGGCAGCCGGCTGGCCGAGGCGCTGCGCGCGCAGGGCGTGCCGATCCGCCGGGAGACCGACACGCTGGCCGCCCTGCGGTCCGCCGGAGCCGGTCCCACCACCCTCTTCGTGCCCGCCCCGGACCTGGTGCACCCGGCCACCCTGGCCGCGCTGACCGCGCTGCCGCCCGGCAGCCGGCTGGTGCTGGTCGAGCCGGGCCGCCGGGTGCTGACCGGCCTGGGAGTGCCACTGGAGCCCACCGACCGCCGGTGGGCCACCCGGGCCCTGCCACCCGACGCCGACGGCACGCCGTGCCGGCTGCCCGAGGCGCTCCGCGCCGGCACCGCCGCCGTGGACCACCAGCGGTACGCCGGGCCCTCCGGCACCGACCGGTGCTACGCGGGCGCGCTGCGCCGGATCTCCTGGGGCACCGAGGTGGTGGTGGTCGGCGCCAGCGACCCGTTCCGCAACGACCGGATCGACGAGTGGGGCAACCGCGCCCTCGCCACCGGCCTGCTCGGCGGCGACCGCCCGCTGGTCTGGCTCGACCTGCCCGCCCCCGCGCCGGCACCGTCCGGACCGAACTGGTCACCGAGCCCGGATGCCGGCGGGACGCCCCTGCCCCGGCCCACCGCGGACCGCGCGGACGACCGGGCGGACCCGCCGCCGAACTGGCACAACCCGCTCTGGGACGCGTTCCCGCCCTGGTTCTGGGCGGTGCTTGCGCAGCTCGCCGTGGCCGGGCTCCTGCTGGTGCTGTGGCGCGCCCGCCGGCTCGGCCCGCCCGTGCCGGAGCCGCTGCCGGTGACCGTCCGCGCCGCGGAGACGGTGCTCGGTCGGGCCCGCCTCTACCGCCGGGCCGGCGCCCGGGACGCCACCGCCGCCACGCTGCGTGCCGCCGCGCTGGACCGGCTGCTGCCCCGCCTCAACCTGCCCCCGGACACGCCGCCCGACGAGGTGGCCGCCCAGGTCGCCACGCACGCCGGCGCGGACCCCGAGCGGGTGGCCGAGCTGCTGCACGGCGCCGCCCCGGAGGACGACCGCGAGCTGCTGGAGCTGGCCCGCGACCTGGACGCCCTGACCCGTACCCTGGCCCCCCATCCGACCGAAGGAGACCCCCGGTGACCGGACCCGTCATCGCCGCCGCGTCGCCCACCGCGCAGCCCGACGCCCGCGCCGCCCTGCACCGGCTGCGGGCCGAGGTGGCCAAGGCCGTCGTCGGCCAGGACGCCGTGGTCACCGGCCTCGTCATCGCGCTGCTCTGCCGGGGGCACGTGCTGCTGGAGGGCGTACCCGGGGTGGCCAAGACCCTGCTGGTGCGGACCCTGGCCACCGCGCTGGACCTGGAGTCCAAGCGGGTGCAGTTCACCCCCGACCTGATGCCCGGCGACGTCACCGGGTCGCTGATCTTCGACCCGCGCACCGCCGCCTTCACCTTCCGGGAGGGGCCGGTCTTCACCAACCTGCTCCTCGCCGACGAGATCAACCGCACCCCGCCGAAGACCCAGTCCGCCCTGCTGGAGGTCATGGAGGAGCGGCAGGTCTCCGTCGAGGGCGAGCGCCGCCCGCTGCCCGACCCGTTCATCGTGGCGGCCACCCAGAACCCCGTCGAGTACGAGGGCACCTACCCGCTGCCCGAGGCGCAGCTCGACCGGTTCCTGCTCAAACTGACCGTGCCACTGCCCGGCCGGGACGAGGAACTGGGCGTGCTCCGCGCCCACCACGCCGGCTTCGACCCGCGCGACCTGCGCGCCGCCGGCGTACGCCCGGTGGCCACCGCGGCCGACCTGGCCGCCGCCCGGGCGGCGGTGCACGCGGTGCACGTGGCCGAGCCGGTGCTCGGCTACATCGTGGACCTGTGCCGGGCCACCCGGGTCGCCCCGGCCCTGGAACTGGGCGCCTCCCCCCGCGGCGCCACCGCCCTGCTCGGCACCGCGAAGGCGTGGTCCTGGCTGGCCGGCCGGGACCACGTCACCCCGGACGACGTGAAGGCGGTCGCCCGGCCCACCCTGCGGCACCGGCTCCGGCTGCGCCCGGAGGTGGAACTGGAGGGCGTGACCGTGGACGCCGTGCTGGACGCGGTGCTGGCCACCGTGCCGACGCCCCGATGACCTGGCGGGCGGGTCTGCTGCTCGCCGCGAGCGCGGTGACCCTGCCGGCCTGGCCGGCGCCGTTCGTCGGCGTCGCCGTGCTGACCGCGGCGGTGCTGCTGCTGGTCGCCCTGGACTGGCTGCTCGCGGCGCCGCTGCACGGGGTCACCGCCATCCGCACCGGTGACCGGACGGTCCGGCTCGGCGGCACCGCCACGGTCACCCTGCACCTGGCCAACGCCTCCGCCCGCACCCTGCGCGCCCAGGTACGCGACGCCTGGACGCCCTCGGCCGGGGCGCGGCCCGACCGCCCCGCCGGGCGGGTGCTCACCGTCGCGCCGGGCGGCACGGCCACCCTGCCGGTCCGGCTCACCCCGACCCGGCGCGGCGACCGGCCCGCGGTGGCGCTGGCCGTACGCTCGCTCGGGCCGCTACGGCTCGCGTTCCGGCAACGCGCCGGCCACCCGGCCACGCCACCGTGGACGCTGCGCGTGCTGCCCCGCTTCGACTCGCGGCGGCATCTGCCCGAGAAGCTGGCCCGGCTGCGGATCATCGACGGCGTCCAGGTGACCCGGGGGCGCGGCCACGGCACCGAGTTCGACACCCTCCGCGAGTACGTGGTCGGCGACGACGTGCGCTCGATCGACTGGCGGGCCAGCGCCCGCCGCTCGGACGTGCTGGTCCGCACCTGGCGGCCGGAGCGGGACCGGCGGCTGGTCTGCGTGCTCGACACCGGCCGCACCTCGGCCGTCCGGCTCGGCGACGAGCCCCGCCTGGACACCGCGATCGACGCGGCGCTGCTGCTCACGGCGCTGGCCGCCCGGGCCGGTGACCGGGTCGACCTGCTCGCCGCCGACACCGCGATCCGGGCCCGGGTGACCGGCAGCGGCCGGCCCGCCCTGCTCGCCCGGCTGGTGGACGCGGTCGCCCCGCTCCAGCCGGCGCTCGTGGAGACCGACTTCGAGCTGATCGCCGGGGAGGTCCTGCGCCGCGAACGGCAGCGCAGCCTCGTGGTGCTCTTCACCGCCCTGGAGGCCGGCGCGCTGGGCGAGGGCCTGCTGCCGGTGCTGCCCCGGCTGGCCGCCCGGCACCGGGTGGTGCTCGCGGCCGTCCACGACCCGGTGCTGGCCGGGCTCACCGCCGCACCGCCCACGAACGCGGACGACGCGTACGCCGCCGCGGCGGCCTGGCGGGCCCTCGCCGAGCGGGACCGGGTGCGGGCCGCGCTGTCCCGGCACGGGGTGACCGTGGTGGACGCCCCCGCCGACCGGCTCGCCCCGGCGGTCGCCGACACCTACCTGCGGCTCAAGTCCCTCGGCCAGCTCTGACGGCCCGCCCGCCGAGGATCAGCGCGTACGCCAGGAAGGCCAGCCAGACCGTCGCGCCGATGGCGACCCGGACGGCGACCGGCAGCGGCGCCGGGGTCACGAACGCCTCCAGCAGCGCGGAGACCGCGAAGAGCCCGACCAGGCCCGCGGCGACCACGATGGCCGAGCGGCCCGCCTCGGCGACGGCCCGGCCCCGGGTCAGCTGCGCGGGCGGCGCGATCCAGGCCCAGGCGGTCCGCAGCCCGACCCCGGCGGCCACGTAGATGCCGGTCAGTTCGAGCAGCCCGTGCGGGGTGATCATGCCGAAGAACACGTCGGCCCGGCCGTAGGAGACCATCACCCCGCCGACCACGCCGATGTTCAGCGCGTTCTGCCAGAGCAGCCAGAGGACCGGCACCACCAGCACCCCGGCGGCCAGGCACTGCGCGGCCAGCCAGGCGTTGTGCGTCCACAGGTGGAACGCGAAGGTCGGCGCGGTGAACTCGGTGTAGTAGCCGGCGAAGCCCGAGTCGACGAGCTGCCGGGCCGCCTCGGCGCCGATGAACGCGGCGGCGGTGTCCGGGTGCCCGGCGACGAACCAGATGAGGAAGACGGTGAGCGCGCTGAACCCGGTGGCCACCGCGCACCACCAGGGCCACGCCCGGTAGAGGGCGGCCGGCAGGTCGGCCACCAGGAACCGGCCCACGGCCGCCCACGAGGCCCGGGGACGGCCGGTGATCCGGGCCCGCGCCCCGAGCACCAGGTGGGAGAGGCGGCCGACCAGCACCGGCTCCGGGGCCCGGCTACGCAGCGCGGAGAGGTGGGTGGCAGCCCGCTGGTAGAGCGCCACCAGCTCGTCCACCTCGGCGGCGTCCAGCCGGCGCCGGCCGGTCAGCTGCTCCAGCCGCCGCCACTCGGCGCCGTGCTCGGCCACGTACGCGTCGAGATCCACTCACCCTCCCCCGTCCGGCGTCCATGGTGTTCACTGGGCGGGTGCGCGCGCAACCTCCCCCTCCGGCACCGTGGGCCGACGCCGGTCTGGTCAGCGGCGAGGCCGTGGCGCTGGACGTCCGGGCGGCCCGGCTCGGCTCCCGGGTGCTCGCCCTTCTGATCGACCTCGCGGCCCAGCTCGTGGTGGCGCTGCTGCTCGGCACGGCGCTGTCGGTGCTGGTGATGAACCTGCCGGGGGACGTCATGGACGCCGCGCTGGCCGGCGGGATGCAGCTCGTGCTGGTGGTGCTGGTGCTGGTCGGCTACCCGGTGCTCATGGAGCGCTTCGCCGGTGGCCGCACGCTGGGCAAGCTGGCCGTGGGGCTGCGGGTGGTCCGCGCCGACGGCGGCCCGGTCGGGATCGGCCAGTCACTGACCCGCGCGCTGGTGGGCGTGGCGGTCGAGTGGCCGGGGCTCGTGCTGCCGCTGCTGAGCTGGGCGGCGAGCGTGACCGTGATGCTGTCCGACCCGCGCGGGCGGCGGCTCGGCGACCTGGTGGCCGGGACCCTCGTGGTGCACACCCGCAGCGTGGGAGTGTGGCGGCCGGCCCCGCCGCCCGTGCCGCCGCTGCTCGGCTGGGCCGCCACCCTCGACCTGACCCGGCTGGATGACGGGCTGGCCCTGGCCGTCCGGCAGTACCTGGGCCGGTTGCACCAGCTCGCCGAGCCGGACCGGGTCCGGCTGGGCCGCGAGCTGTGGGCCGAGGTCGCTGCGGTCACCGCGCCGCCCCCGCCGTGGGCCGCGCCGGAGCCGGCGTACCTGGCCGCCGTGCTGGCCGAGCGGGGCCGCCGGGCCGCGTACCGGCTGGGCCGCGCCCGGGCGGTCACCGCCACGCTGTGGCCGGAGCTGACCTCCGTGCCGGCCACCCCGGCGCCGGCCACCCTGCGGCCCGCCGTCCCCACCCAGCCCGATCCGGTACGCGGGCAGCCCACCTCGGTCGACGCGCGGCGCTGACCGGTCAGGAGAAGAGCGCCCGGCCCCACCAGTCGGCGGCGTCGCGGACGCCGGGCGGGCAGGCGAACAGGCCGCTGGAGACGTGCCGCAGGTATTCGTTCATGGCGTCGTTGCGGGCCAGCCGGGTCTGGATCGGCACGAACTGCTTGCGGGGATCCCGCTGGTAGGCGATGAAGAAGAGCCCGGCGTCGAGCCGGCCCAGCCCGTCCGAGCCGTCCACGAAGTTGTAGCCGCGGCGCAGCAGGTGGGCGCCGCTGTTCTGGTCCGGGTGGGCCAGCCGGACGTGCGCGGTCTCGGCGATCACCGGCTCGCCGTCGTCGCCCTTGGCGGCGAAGTCCGGCTCGTCGAACTCGGCACGCTTGCCGAGCGGCGCGCCGCTGCCCTTGGCCCGCCCGACGATCATCTCCTGCTCGGCCAGCGGGCTGCGGTCCCAGGTCTCGATCAGCATCCGGATCTTGCGGGTGACCAGGTAGGACCCGCCGGTCATCCAGTCGGCGCCGTCGCCGGGCTGGGCCCACAGCTGCTCGCGGAGCAGGTCGGTCTCCTCGGCCTTGAGGTTGGCGGTGCCGTCCTTGAAGCCGAACAGGTTGCGCGGGGTGGCCTGCCCCCGCGTCGTCGACGACGTACGCCCGAAGCCGAGCTGGGACCAGCGCACGCTGACCACGCCCATGCCGATCCGGGCCAGGTTGCGGATGGCGTGCACCGCCACCTGCGGGTCGTTGGCGCAGGCCTGGACGCAGATGTCGCCGCCGGACAGCTCGGGCTTGAGCGCGTCACCGGCGAAGTGCGGCAGATCGGCCAGGGCGGCGGGCCGCTTGGCGGCGATGCCGAACCGGTCCTTGCCCTGGGCGTCGCGGAACAGCGTCGGTCCGAAGCCGACGGTGATGGTGAGCTGCGACGGGGGCAGCCCGAGCGCCTCGCCTGTGTCGTCCGGCGGGGCCTCGGGCACGCCGTCGACCGCGCCGATCAGCCCGGCGTCCTTGCCGGCGGTCATCCGGGCCGCGGCGGCGGTCCATTCCTGGAGCAGCGCGACCAGCCGGGCCCGGTCCTTGGTGATGACGTCGAACGCGACGAAGTGCAGCCGGTCCTGGGCCGGGGTGGTGATGCCGGCCTGGTGCTCGCCGTGGAACGGGACCGCGCCGGCCGCCGTCTCGGTGGCGGACGCCTGGTCGCCCCCGCCGAGCAGGGCGCCCGCGCCGACCGCCACCCCGGCGACGCCGGCCACGCCGGCTCCGGCCAGGGTGATGGCCCGGCGCCGGGACACCCCGGTCCCGCGGGTCGGCTCGTCGGTGCTCGGCTCGCTCATCACGTCACCTCCGGGTCCGGTCGTCATCGGGCGACGACCGCGGCAACCTTGCTGATCGGCTCGGCCAGGGCGTTGATGCTGTCCGACAGTTCCTTGAGCTCGGCCTTGCTGAGCTGGGTGTGCAGCTTCCAGCCGTCGCCGGCCCGGTGCTTGCCGAGGGCGGTCTCGACGGCGGCGAACTCGGTGTCGAGCTGCTTGACCAGGTCGGGCGAGCGCTGCTCCAGGGCGGGGCGCAGCGCGGCGATGGCCGCCTTCGAGCCCTCCAGGTTGGCGTTGAAGTCCCAGAGGTCGGTGTGCGAGTACCGCTCCTCCTCGCCGGTGATCTTGCCGCTGGCGACCTCGTCGAGGAGCGCCTTGGCGCCGTTGGCGAGCTGGAGCGGGGTGAGCTTCTCGGCGTTGGCCTTGGCCACGATCGCCTTCACGTCGACGAGGAGCTGGTCGGCGATGGCGCCGTCCTTGCTGACGTCGCCGGTGGTCCACAGGTCCTTCTCGATCCGGTGGAAGCCGGTGAACTGCATGCCCTCCTCGACGACCTCCTCGCGGCCGTCGATCTTCGGGTCGAGGTCGCCGAAGCTCTCCGCGACCGGCTCGATCCGCTCCCAGTAGGTGCGGGTCACCGGGTACAGCTCCTTGGCCCTGGCCACGTCGTTGGCCTTGACCGCGGCCACGAACTCCTCGGTCTTGGTGAGCAGGGCGGCGGTCTGGCTCTGCACGTAGCGCTGGTAGCTGGCGGTGGCCTGCCCGAGCGCGGCGTCGGGTGCGACGGTCGCGGCGGTGCCGCTGACCTTCAGGGCGCCCCGGATGCCGCGGCCGCTCATGCCGGGCTTGCAGGCGGTCTCGTACGTGCCGGCGGGCAGTTCGACGCGCAGCTCGCGGCTCAGCCCCGGGGCGATGTTCTCGACCTCGCCCATGACCCGGTCGCCGGCGGCGTAGACGTAGAACTCGTTGACCTTGGACCCGGAGTTGGTCACCTTGAAGGTCACCTGCCCGGCCTCGATCTCGGTGCTGTCGACCTCGCAGGCGCTGTCGGTGGCCTTGACGGCGATCGGGCCGCCGGCCTTGGCGTCGGAGTCGTCACCGCCCCCGCAACCGGCCAGCCCGGCGACGGCGAGCACCCCGGCGGCGGCGGGCACGACGAATCGAGTGGTACGCATCGGTGGTGTCTCCTCGGAAACGGGCGGGTCAGGCGCGCTGGGTCGCGGCGTCGGTGGCCGGGGCCGGCGGGGCGGCGGGTGCGGCGGGCCGGGCCGGGGCGGCCGGCTTGCGCAGGAAGAGGACGAGCACCGGGATCCCGTACGCCACCCAGGCGACCATCTCCAGCACGCTCGGCGTAGGCGTGATGTTGAACATGCCGCTGAGCAGGGCCGCGTACCAGGTGCTCGGGTCGAGCGCCCCGGAGATGTCGAAGGCGTGCTGGTTCAGGCCGGGCAGCACACCGGCCTCCTGGAAGTCGTGCACGCCGTACTTGAAGATGCCGGCGGCGACGAGGATCAGCAACGCGCCGGTCCAGGTGAAGAACTTGCTGAGGTTGAGCTTGACGGCGCTGCGGTAGAGCAGGAAGCCGAGCACCACGGCGGTGAGGATGCCACCGACGAGGGCGAACATCGCGTCGCGGACGGTGTCGCCGGCCGTGCTCTTCGCGGCGGAGTAGAAGATCAGTGCGGTCTCCAGGCCCTCCCGGATCACCGCGAGGAACGCCATGCCGGCCACCGCGAACGCGCCGACCGCGAGCGCCTCGGTGAGCTTGCCCCGCAACTCCCCGGCGATGCTCCGGGCCGCCTTTCGCATCCAGAAGATCATCCAGGTGACGAAGACTACGGCGGCCACCGAGGTGACGGCGTCGAAGAGTTCCCGCGACTCCGAGGTCTGGAGCAGCGAGGTCGAGGTGTACTCGATCAGCCAGCCGAACAGCACCGACAGCGCGATGGCGGCGCCGACCCCGAGCCACACCTGCGGCAGCCGGTTGCGGCGATTCGACTTCACCAGGAAGGCGACGAGGATGCTGACCACCAGGGTCGCTTCCAGGCCCTCCCGCAGGCCGATCAGGTACGTGGCGAACATCGGTACTCCGTAGTCGGTAAGGCACGCCTCAGTTAACTTAGGGCAGCCATACCTTCCTCCTGATCGGGGCGGCCGTCAAGTCGTTCATGGCCATGTCACCCGAACCGTCCGCAGCCCGACACGCGCAGGCCACCGCCACTTCCGCCCGCGTACGCGAAGGGGACCGGGACGGCCGCGTGGCGGCCGGCACCGGTCCCCTCCGGGCGTGGGACTCAGTAGCGGTAGTGCTCCGGCTTGAACGGGCCCTCCTGGGAGACGCCCAGGTAGGCGGCCTGCTCCCTGGTGAGGGTGCTCAGCTTCGCGCCGAGCGCGTCCAGGTGCAGCCGGGCGACCTTCTCGTCCAGGTGCTTGGGGAGCACGTACACGCCGACCGGGTACTCGTCGGTCTTGGTGTAGAGCTCGATCTGGGCGATGGTCTGGTTGGCGAACGAGTTCGACATCACGAAGCTCGGGTGGCCGGTGGCGTTGCCCAGGTTCAGCAGCCGACCCTCGGACAGCACGATGATGGCGTGGCCGTCCTCGAAGCGCCACACGTCGACCTGCGGCTTGATGTTCTCCCGCGTCACGTCGGAGCGCTTCGCCAGACCGGCCATGTCGATCTCGTTGTCGAAGTGGCCGATGTTGCCCACGATGGCCTGGTGCTTCATCCGGGCCATCTGCTCGTGGGTGATGACGTTGAAGCAGCCGGTCGCCGTGATGAAGATGTCCGCCTGCTCGACCACGTCGTCCAGGGTGGCCACCTGGTAGCCGTCCATCGCCGCCTGGAGGGCGCAGATCGGGTCCACCTCGGTCACCACGACCCGGGCGCCCTGGCCGCGCAGCGACTCGGCGCAGCCCTTGCCCACGTCGCCGTAGCCCATGACGACGGCCATCTTGCCGCCGATCAGCACGTCGGTGGCCCGGTTGATGCCGTCGATGAGCGAGTGGCGGCAGCCGTACTTGTTGTCGAACTTGCTCTTGGTCACCGAGTCGTTGACGTTGATGGCCGGGAAGAGCAGCGTGCCGGCGCGGTGCATCTCGTAGAGCCGGTGCACGCCGGTGGTGGTCTCCTCGGTCACGCCCTTGATGCCGGCGGCGATCCGGGTCCAGCGCTGGCCGTCCTCGGCGAGCGAGCGGTGCAGCAGCTGGAGGATGACCGCGTACTCCTCGGAGTCGGCGGACTCGACCGGCGGCACGACGCCGGCCTTCTCGAACTCGGCGCCCTTGTGCACGAGCAGGGTGGCGTCGCCGCCGTCGTCGAGGATCATGTTCGGGCCCTGCCCGTCGGGCCAGGTGAGCACCTGCTCGGTGCACCACCAGTACTCCTCCAGGCTCTCGCCCTTCCAGGCGTAGACCGGCACGCCGGCCGGGGCCTCGGGGGTGCCCTCCGGGCCGACGACGATCGCGGCCGCGGCGTGGTCCTGGGTGGAGAAGATGTTGCAGGACGCCCAGCGGACCTGCGCGCCGAGCGCGACAAGGGTCTCGATCAGGACGGCGGTCTGGATGGTCATGTGCAGCGAGCCGGTGATGCGGGCGCCGGCGAGCGGCTGGGCCTCGGCGAACTCGCGGCGGATCGCCATCAGCCCGGGCATCTCGTGCTCGGCGAGCCGGATCTCCTTGCGCCCGAACGCGGCGAGCGACAGATCCGCCACCTTGTAGTCGCCCTCGGCGAGGGTGCTCGGCCGGGCTCCGGACGACGCGCCGCTGGGGACCGCCGGGAGGGTGCTGGTCATGGAAGCTCCTGTCGAAGGAAGTGCTGCGCAGCCTTCCACCTTACGCGCGTGGGCCTCCGCTCCCGTGCCCGGTTGGCCGACGAGCGGTGGTCCGGTCGGCGGACAGCGCACGGGGCGGTCGGTCGTGAACGGACTCTCCGCTCACGGCCCGGCCGCCCCGTGCATCCCCCCGGTTTGGTTCCCCCGCGCGTTACCGGACCTTCGTCGCGACAACGCTGCGTACCCATAGAGTCACACCACGTCATGGCCGCGTCAAGCTATTACGGGAAAGTCGGACTTGAGAGTTGCGCCGGTGGGTTCAGCGCGCCCCGGCGGTGGCGACGAACGCCTCGCCGTCGCCGCCGAGCACCAGCGGACCGCCCGCCGCGGCGCCGATCGCCGCCTGACCGGCCGCCAGGGTGACCATCGCCACCCCGTCGTCCACGGTGAGCTCACCGGCGCGGCAGAGCACCACCCGCGGGCCGGGCAACGCCAGCCGCGCCTCCGGGCCCCCGGGCGTCACCTCCACCCGGTGCAGGGCGAAGTCCTCCACCGGCACCGGCCACGTCACCACCCCGGGCGCCACCGGCTCCGGCCGGACCACCGGCTCGTCGAGCACCTCGAAGCGCAGCACCCGCAGCAGCTCGTCCACGTCCACGCGCTTCGGGGTGAGCCCACCGCGCAGCACGTTGTCGCTCGCCGCCATGATCTCCACGCCCGTACCCCGCAGGTAGGCGTGCAGGTTGCCGGCCGGCATCCAGATCGCCTCGCCCGGCGCCAGCCGGACGTGGTGCAGCAGCAACGCCACCACCACGCCCGGATCCGCCGGGTAGTCGACCGCCAGCGCCCGAGCCAGCTCCGCGTCCGGCCCGGCGGCCTGCGCCGCCAGCACGTCCGCCACCAGCCCGGCGCGCTCCGCCGCCGGCCAGCTCAACAGCAGGCGTACGGCCTCCCGCAGCCCCTCCGGCCCGGTGCGCAGCGCCCCCACCACCGGCTCCAGCGCGGGTACGCCGAACGACGCGATCGCCGCCGCCGACTCGGCCGGGTCGCGGAACCCGCACAGCGCCTCGAACTCCGACAGCGCGACCAGCAGCTCCGGCTTGTGGTACGGGTCGACGTAGTTGACCCGGCCCGTGTCCGCGGCGTACCCGGCCCGGGCCTGCTCGGCGTCCGGATGAGCCTGGAGGCTCAGCGGGGCGTCCGCCGCCAGCACCTTCAGCAGGAACGGCAGCCGGGTGCCGAACCGGCCGACCAGGTGCTCGCCCAGCCAGTGCGCCGGCTCGGCGACCAGCAGGTCGGTGAGGTCGACCGCGCCGCCGGCCCGGTCCACCGTGGCCGGGGCGCCCGGGTGGGCACCCAGCCACAGCTCGGCCTCCGGCCCGGCGCTCGGCACCGCACGCCCCTGCAACTCGGCGATCGCGGTGCGGGAACCCCAGGCGTAGTCCCGGATCCGGCCCTGCAACAGCTCCACGGTCAGCTCCCGGAACGTCCGGCGGTCTCGTCGGGGCCGGTTTCTCCATCCGGCTGCGGGACGGCGGTGGGCGCGGCCTGTCCGGTGCCCGCCCGGTCCGCGGCCGCGCTGTAGATGTCCGGCTCCAGGTAGATGACCCGGGCGATCGGCACCGCGGCGCGGATCCGCGCCTCGACGGCGTTGATGCCCCGGGCCACCTCCTCGGCGGTCTCGCAGGCCGGCACCCCGATCTTCGCGGCCACCATCAGCTCCTCCGGGCCCAGGTAGAGCGTCTTCATGTGGATGATGCGCTCGACCTCCGGCCCCTCGGTCACGGCCCGCTCGATTTTCGCCAGATCGTGGCGTTCCGCGCCCTCACCGAGCAGCAGGCTCTTGGTCTCGATGGCCAGCGTGACCGCGATGACCACCAGCAGCACGCCGATCATCCCGGTGCCGGCCGCGTCCCAGATGCCGTTGCCCGTGGCCAGCGTCATCCCCACGCCGAACAGCGCGAAAACCAGGCCGACCAGCGCGCCGAAGTCCTCCAGCAGCACCACCGGCAGCTCCGGAGCCTTGGCCCGGCGGATGAAACGCACCCAGGACTGGCTGCCCCGGATGTGGTTGGACTCCTTGATGGCCGTCCGGAACGAGAAGCCCTCCATGACGATCGCGATCACCAGGACCGCCACCGGGACCCACTGCCAGCTGGTGATCGGCTCCGGATGCTGAGCCTTGTGGTACGCCTCGTACAGCGCGAAGAGGCCACCGAGGCTGAACAGCACGATCGCCACGATGAACGCGTAGATGTAGCGCTCCCGGCCGTAGCCGAACGGGTGTTCCGGGGTGGCCTCGCGCTTGGCCCGCCGGCCGCCGAGCAGCAGCAGGCCCTGGTTGCCCGAGTCGGCGACCGAGTGGATCGACTCGGCCAGCATCGACGAGGAGCCGGTCAGCAGGAACGCGATGAACTTGGTGACGGCGATGCCGACGTTGGCCGCCAGGGCCGCGACGATCGCCCGGGTCCCACCGTTTGCGCTCATGCCTCTCCCCGCCCGATGCCGCACGTGCTCACTGGTTCGCCAGCTCCTTCATCTCGGTGATGGCCGGCACGGCCATCGGATCCAGTCCGTGTGCCAGGGCGAGGTAGACCGAGGCGAAGTCCGGAACCGCCATCAGCGAGGCGAGCCGCTCCAGCGCGGAACCGCCCTCCGCGGTCACCACGTCGCAGCGCACCCCGCGCCGCTCGGCGAGGGTCTGCACCGCGTCCGCACGGCGCTCCTCAACGGCCAGCGGCTCGTCGGTGTCGTCCTCGGCGTTCAGGCCGCCGTCGCGCAGCAGCACCAGCCGCAGCCGGGTGGCGTCGCCGTCGGTCTCCTCCGGGTCGGCGAAGATGTCCCGCTCCCCCTCGACCAGGCCGCCGAAGACGCCGTCGAGCAGGCCGACCCGCCCCCGGCCCGCCTCGCCCAGCGCCCCCGTGACCACCGGGTAGCGGGCGTTGGCAGAGAGCGTGTCACCGAAGCGGCGAGCCGCCACGGTGGCCAGCGGCGACGAGCCCCACACGATCGGGATCGAACCGGACAGGCCCAGGGCCAGCGACTTCGCCGGGTTGACGAAGGACTCGGCGGTGGGCCGGCACCGGTCGGCGTCGGCGTCCAGCCGGGCCGCGGTCTCGGCCAGGTCCGCCTCGTTCACCTTCACCAGCCCGAGCGTACGGGCGGCGAGCAGGACCGGCACGGTGAGCGCCCAGAGGCTCGCCCGGGCCGGCGCGCGCCGGGGCACCGGGATGAACGGCGCGCGGGCCCGCTCGGCCACCGACTGGAGCTGCGAGTCCGGGGCACCGACGGCGACCAGGCGGGCGCCCCGCCGGTGGGCGGCCTCGGCGGCGCCCAGCGCCTCGGGGCTGCGGCCGGAGGCGCTCACCGCGATGACCACGTCCGCCGCGCCGACCCACCCCGGCACACCGGCGCTGCGGTGCGGGATGACCGGCACGGGGCAGCGCGGCCCGGCCACCGTGGCCAGCACGTCGCCGGTCCGCCCGGCGGTGCCGATACCCGCGATGACCACCGCCCGAGGACGGCCCTCGTCGGCGAGCACGGTCAGGTTCGCCTCGGCGGCCAGCGCCGCCGACTCACGGACCTGGGCACCCGCGGCGGCGGTGAACCGCAGCATCCCGCCCGGGTCCTGCTCGGCCAGCCGGTCCGGATCGTCCAGCAGTGACTCGTCCGCGTGCCGGTGCCCGCTGACCCCGGCCGTACCCTCCATCATCGCGGCGACCCGGAGCCGCCGCGTGCGTCATCCGCCGCAGGGCCCCCGCGCGCCTCGTCGAGGAGCAGCACCGGGACGTCGTCCCGCACCTCGAAGATCCGACCGCACTCGGTGCAGGTCAGCGTCTGGGCCTGCGCGTCGTAGTCGAGCGGTGCGTGGTGCGTGTCCGGGCAGGCGAGGATCTCCAGCAACTGCGGGTCCAGGGCCACGGCGCGGCTCCTTCCACGTATGTGGTCTCACCGGTCGGCGGTGCCGTCCGGCGCACGCGATCTTATCGGCGAACCGGCGCGGGCACCGCGCCACATCTCGGCACCCGGCAACCGGCGTGCGGCGGCCATATCAGGTCGCCGTCACCCAGGGTCACCGTAACCCCCGGCAACGGCCGCGTTCCGGCTCAGCGGAGGAGCACCGTGATGGCGGCGCGAGTCCCGGCCGAGCGGGGCAGCAGGGGCGAGGCGGGCTCCGCGAGGCGGCGCGGGCTCCGGCCCAGCTCGGAGCGCGGGCGTGTCGACGCAGGTTCCGGCTCAGCGCGGCAGCACGGGTGCGCTGTGTCGGTTCCGGCTCAGCAGGGCAGCGTCAGCGTGGGGTCGCGGGTTCGGGCTCAGCGGGCGGCGTGGGTGTGGGGTCGCGGGTTCCGGTTCAGCGGGGCACGCGGGGCAGCACGGTGGTGGCGTCGCCACCCGCGGCGGCCGGTGGCTCGCCGTCCGGCCCGTCGGTCGTGGCCGCGGGGGCGCCGTAGACGTTCCCGGTCGGCCGCGGCGCCGGGGCGGGCGGCTGCTGCCCGTACACCTGACCGGCGGGCGCGCCCGAACGGTAGGTCGTACTGCTGCGCGGCAGCGGGACCGGCGGGTGGTCGGCGCCCGGCTGCCCGTCGGTCTTCTCCGCGCGGCTGCGGCGGACCAGCAGCACGATCAGCGCGACGCCGACGAGCACCAGTGCGATGCCGAACCACATGATCGGGGAACCTCCGGAGGACGAGTCGTCGGCCGCGGTGCCGGCGGCCGGGTCGAGCGCGGCGGCCACCGCCGAGGTGGTGTCGGCCTCGACCGGCGTGGTCGCGACCGCGCTCGGGGTGGGCGTCGGCGACGGCTTGCGAGACGGCGTCGGGCTGGGGCTGGCGGTGGGCTCCGCGCCCACCACGCGCGCCGAGGTGGCGGCCCGGCCGAGTTGGCGGCCGTTCGCGGCGCTCGCCTCGCCGGCCACGGTCAACCGCCCGCCGGCCGTGCCGGCCAGGAAGGCCACCCGGTAGCGGACCGTGATCCCCTTGCCCTTGCACAGGGCCGCGTTGGCGGGCGAGGTCTGTGCCGTGGCGACCGCGCCGCCACCACCCGACACCGGCACGGGCACCCATCGGCCGCCGGTGGCCACCTGCACCTGGACCTGGTCCGCCCGCAGCCCGTCGAGGCGCAGCCCCAACGCGGTGCGGAGCAGCACGCAGCCGTCCGTACGCTTGCGCACCTCGATCGCCACCGTGCCCGCCGAGGCACCCGCGGTGAAGCGGCTGGCCGAGCGCACCTCCACCCGGTCGTCGGCGGCCAGCGCCGGGGACGCCGCGGCGGCCAGCAGGCCGCCCAGCATCGCGCCGACCGTGGCCCACCGCGCCGCGTGCCGCCTCACCGACATCTCCACCTCACCGTTTCCGCCCCGGACGGGATCCGCGGGTCAGGTTACTACCGGGCCCGAGGGGCACCCGCCCATCGAGCGCCCCGCATGTGTGCAGCGACACCCTGCAGCACCCGCTCCATCCTCGACGCGACCCGCCCCTCCCGCATGATCACTTCCGCTGGGCCGGTCCGGGTCGGACCGGGTCGACGCCGCCCGCAGGCCCGCAGGCCGGGTCGCTGCCGCCCGGCCGGTGGGCCGAGCGATGACGCCGCGAGATCTTGGAGACTCACCGTTCGCTGCGAACGGTAAGTCTCCAAGATTCACATCGGCGTACGCGCAAGATCGACGCCAACACCGTGCAGCGGCTGGCTGGTCAAGCGCTCGCGGCCGGGCCGCCGTTGTCGTCCGGTGCAGCGGCTGCGCGGGCGGCGGAAAGGGCCCGGCGGCAGAGCCGGTCGGCCGTCCGCGTGGTCTCCGGCAGCCGGAACCGGGGCGTCAGGGCCAGCGCCCGGTCGACCGCGTTGTCCAGACTCATCCGGTGCCCGACGCTGACGAAGACCGGCTTCACCCCGTCCCGGGTCCGCAACACCCGGCCCACCACCTCGCCGCCGTCCCGCAGCGGCGTCCAGGCGCCCCGCTCCACCGCCGGCTCGTCCCAGACGCCGACCAGCGGCGTCTTCCCCACCCCGATCGCCGGCAGCCCGGTGACCAGCCCGAGATGGCAGGCCAGCCCGAACCGGCGCGGATGCGCCAACCCGTGCCCGTCGCAGACCAGCAGGTCGGGCCGGACAGCTAACCGCTCCAGGGCCGCCAGCAATGCCGGCAGCTCACGAAAGGCGAACAACCCGGGCACGTAGTCGAACGCCGGCCGGCCCACACTCACCGCCTCGTCCACCACGTCGAGGGTGGCCGCGTCCAGCACCGTGACGGCCGCCGCGAGCCGGTCACCGCTCTCGGCGTAGGCGACGTCCAGCCCGGCGACCGTCGCGGGCGCGGTCGGCCCCGGGCCGACCAGGTCGACCAGTGGCCGCAACTCCTCCTGTACGCGCAGCGCCTCCGCCACGTCGGTCGGCTGCCGGTACGGGACTCCCCCGCCCGTCACGGCCTACCGCCGTCCCGGTCGGCGGCGCGGCGGACGTCCAGCCCGACGCCGTGGCCCAGCCCGCTGCTCTGGTGCGGTCCCCAATCGGCGTCAGGGTCGGATTGCGCGGTCTCGTTGCGGGCGGCGGTCTTGGTGAGGGCGATCCCGAAGGCCAGGCCGATGGCGGTTCCGAAGGCCACCCCGCCCGCGCCGCCGATGGTGAGCAGGCCGATCACCAGGCCGGTCAGCAGGCCCGCGATCCAGAAGGCCACCTGACGCCCCGACGAACCCGTCATCCGGTCACCGTAACTGTCCGGCGCGACTCGCTCCCCGACGCGGCCGTCGATCATTCGCCGCGTAGGTCAGTGGCATCAGGAGACGGCCGTGGCGATGGTCGGGTCGGCGCCGGGATCGCCGGCCTGCTGAAGCTGCTCCTCGAACATCACGAAGGTCCGCCGACGAATCCCGGTGATGAGTGCAGCCTCCTGGGTTGTGTAAGCACGTCCTTCCGCAATGGCCACATCTTCGATGGCCATCACCGTCTCGTAGAGCGCAAAGACCGGCCCATCGCCCTTGGTGTAGCGCCCCCGCTCCTCTTCCACCCGCTGAACGAACCGATCAGCCGAGCGGACGAAGATGTCGCCTCCCATGGCGAAGAGGATCTCATCAATGAGGTCATTCGCCGGCCGCCAGCCGCCGGTCTCCCTGTGCAACCGCCATGCAGCGAGCCCTCCCTCGGGCGTCGGCACAATTTTCACCGGCGTGTCGTAATAGTCGTAGTACCCGGTGCGAGTCAAGCCGTCCGTCGTCTCCGTCATTCCCATCCGCCACTCAAGGTCGACTGGAGCGCAGCCCAGAAGTGCTCACGCTGGCGCTGAACGATGCCTCTGCGGATCGCCGACTCCGCCGCAGCCAG
This sequence comes from Micromonospora sp. NPDC004551, assembly GCF_040609975.1. Taxonomy (NCBI): domain Bacteria; kingdom Bacillati; phylum Actinomycetota; class Actinomycetes; order Micromonosporales; family Micromonosporaceae; genus Micromonospora; species Micromonospora sp. NPDC004551. The sequence continues at coordinate 66,741 of NZ_JBEXLM010000023.1, forward strand.
GATACGTCCCTGTTCGCGGGGTACCGCGCCGAGATCGCGCCACACCTCGAACAGCGAGTGCTCCCACTCCGTAACCTGGTCGAGGGCGGCCAGTTGCAGCCGGAACTCCGCGATATGCCCCGCCGAAGTCCGCACCAGGAATTGAATGTCCCGATAACCGCTGTCCTGTGGCTCGCGGAACCGGTCTTCGAACCTCACCACCTGCATCTGCAAATTCGATTTGAGGTGCGCCAGCCCTAAGTAGAGATCGTCAAGGGTTCGATAGGAGACGCGGCCGGCTGCGAGGTCCCGAAGACGAGAAGCGTTCCCGCCGTGCTTCGCCACCTTGTCTTCTGCCCGCGTACGCTCTTTGGGTCCGGGTCGTGGCTGATACTCGGCCCCACTCGATGACATGCCGGCCAGCTCACGGCCGAGCGAGTCAAGCTCCTGCTGCGCCGTCTCGGCGGCCTCGTACAGATGGTCCAGATACTGCCCTCGATATGCCAGGTCGCCGGACCGCGCTTCATCGAACCCTGGTTGCAAGGCCACAGGCCGCTCGCCGTCGAAGTGAGCACTCACCGCGACCTGCTCCTGGGTGAGCGGTGTGGGCTCGACAGGCGGTGTCGGTGTTGTCGCGACAACGGCGGCACCCCGCTGCGCGATGTCGTCCAGCACCTCGCCCAGGACGTCGATTGCCTTCTCATGGGTGGCCAGGTGGTGGAGGGTGACCGGGCGGGCCGTCAGCGAGTTGGCGAGTTCCGGCGTCGACAGGATCATCCGGACCAGGTCGGGCCGTTGCGCGAGCTGCCGTACCAGGGTCTCGGCAAGCAGTTCCTCACGTCGGGGTGGCGCCTCCCACGTGTGGTCGAGCATCTGCCGGACGCGCGGGTCGGCAAGCAGTTGCGTCAGGTCGCCGGCCGCCGCCGCATCCAACTCCGGCACCAGTCGCTGCAGCGTCGGCCCGTCAACGTGTTGCGCCAGCTCGACCGGCGTCACCCCGGCGGCGAACACCTCGTCCAGGCTTCCGCTCGCGGCCAGCGCATCCCGGACGTACAGGCCCGCGGCGATCCGGTCGGCGTGCGCATCGCGGTGCGCATTGCGCAGCTGGACCGCCTCCGGCTCCGCGTCCGGAGCGCTGCCGGGGACCGAGGTGCCGTCCGGCCGGTGAAAGGTGGTGGACTCGCCGAGCAGGTGGACGTGGTTGAAGTCCGGGGAATCTCCCTCGTCCGCAGGCGGTGGCGGGGCAGGTGGTCGGGGTGGCGACGGTGGTTCCACCGGGTCGGGCAAAACGGTGTAGTCACCCGGCGGCCGACCGGCGAGTGGCATCGGCCGGCCGTCGGGGCCGAGAACCAGCGCGTCGAGGCCCATGACGTTGTGGGGACTCCGCATGCCGCTGTGGGTGTAGAGCGGGCTTCCGCTCACCCTGCCCATCTGCGGGTCGAGGTAGAGGATGGTGCCGTTCTGGTTCAGCGCCACCCAGGCGTGCGAGCCGCCGCCCTCCAGGCCGGTGATGAGGAAGGCGTAGCTCCCATGGCCGCCGGCGGACAACTGCGCGTGCAGGTCGCGGTAACCGTCCTCGATCACGTCACGCGTCTCGTGGTCCGGGGCGCCCGGCACGGCAGCGGGGCAGAGGTTCTGGAACCGCCCGCCGGTGGTCTCCTCGACCCGGCGAGGTCCGTCCGCCTCGCCGTCCACCGGTCTGTGCACGTCCCCTAGGAGGTAGCCGTCGAAGGTACGCGGCGCGGACACCCGCGGCCTGCCGTGCATCCAGGTCTCGAAGAGCGACAGCGTGCAGTCCAGGCAGTTGATCCCTCGGGTGGCGTCCGCGGCGGGACCACCGTCGTTCGCCAACCGGAACCACCCGCCCTCGCGGGGATCGGGGGTCCGCACCACACTGCCGTCGGGGTTACGCGGCATCTGCCGCTCCAGGTCGGTCTGGTGCAGCGCGAGGGGTGGCCGGAGCCCGCCCCGCCTGCCGTACCGGCGGGAGCGGTCGATCGGCGGTGGATGGCCGTGGCCGGTGAGCGCCGAGTGGTCGGCCGTCTCCACAGCACCCGGCGCGAGGTCGGCGACATCGTCATTGATCCGGTAGAAGTCGAGGTCGTCCTCGACCATCACCTCGGTGGGCACCACCGATCCAGCGATGACCCGCCGCGCCTCCTCGCGCAGTTCGAGGGCCTCGACGCTGGCTTCGTGTGCCTCCCGATGCCACCGGGCGGCAGCCAGGTCCCGGCCGTCTCGGCGGAGCTCGGTGGCCTGTGCTGCCCAGTCGCTGGCCCGCTCCTCGTGGTAGTCGGCGCGCTCCCGAAGCCAGTCCGCCCTCTGCTGGCGCCGGCTCTCCTCGTACCACTCCCGCTGCGACCGGAGATAGCCGTGGTATCGGCGTCTATCGAGCGCCTCTCGCTCGGAGGCAAGCCGCGCGGCCCGTTCCGGGGGTGTCGCCCGGCGCGGCGGCAGTGGATCAAAGGGACCGGGCAGCGCGGGCGGGGGGTCGGACACGGGACGCTGGGGGGCCAGCGCCTCAAGTAGAGGGAAACGAGGATTCGGTGCGGGTCGAGGGTCGGGTCCGGCGGCCGACCTCCCCGGCGTCGGGTCATGGGTGGGGGCGACGTGCGGGTGCGTCGCCGGAGCAGCCACCGGTCCGGCATGCCTGGTCACGGCGCCCACCGGTGCGTGGTCCGGCGGTGCGGACATCGACCCCTGCGACTGGGAAGCAACGGCGGCAGGCAGGCCTGCCACGCTCGGCGCGGCCGCCGCCTGCACCGGCGCCATCTGGTTCGATGTCGCGATGTCGGGCAGCCCGGCGACCCGGACCGGACCGGACTTCACATCGGCGGTATCGGCGTAGGGTGCCTCGACAGCCACGGACGAGAGCGTCGGGCTGACGGTTGCCTCCACCGTCGCTGGACGCGGCGTCACCTCCGCGTTCGATCGGCCCGTCGCCACCTCCACCTCCACCGGATGAACTGGCGGAGTGTCGATACCCGGCCCGGCATGCTCCGCGTCGACGGACGGGAGGTGCACCGGGGCCGGCCCATCGCCGACGTGCGACGCCGGAGGGGCCGGAAGAGGATCGACGGCCCCACCGTGCGGCGCCGGTCCGGAATCCCCGAGAAGCGGGGCCGGATCCGGCATCCGGGGGGAGGGGATCGGGCCGGCCGCACCGCCGGACGGCGGTAGCCCCAGGTCCACCGGCTGCGTGGGAAGGCCGGCCAGCTTCTCGTCGAGCCGATGGTGCAGGGCGCTGTCGGCCTGCCCGGTGGCCGAACCGCTGGCGCCGGAGGCCGCGGCCCGCGCGAGGTCCTCCAGCGACAGGTCCTGACCAGTGGCGAGCCCCGCCGCGCTCTCGGCCAGGGTCTCCCCGGCCATCTCCCGCCCGAACCGCTCGCCGACCTGGGCGAACCGCCCGTGCGCGTGCCGCCCGAGGCCGGCCAGCGGCGCCGCTGCGCCGCCCGCGAAGCCACCGAGCCCCGACTTGCCCACATCGGTGAGGTCCAGGCCGTCCCGCCGACCGGTGGAGTTCTGGTACGCCTGGGTCGCCAGGCTGGTGCCCGCCTCCTGCCCCGCCTCGACCAGCCCGCCCAGCACGGCCCGTCGGGCGAGCCCGCGAGCCCCGCTCTTGACGACCTCCTTGGCGGCCCGCTCGCCGGCCTCCTTCAACCCTTCCTTGACGGCCTTGCGGGCCAGTTGAGCAACGAGACGTCTGAAGATCTGCTGCACGGCGACCCGGCTGGCCGTGATGGCGGCGCCGGCCGCCGGCGAGGCGGCGCCCAGGGTCAGCACGGTGGCCACCGCGAGCGAGAGCAGTTCGACGACCAGGATGCCCAGCTCGATCCAGGCTTCGAGCTTGGCGCCCTCGATGTCGCAGCCGCACGAGTCGACCAGCTTGCCCAGCTCGCCGGTCGCGGCCACGAGCACGTGCAGCGGGGCGTCCTCGCCGTCGGCGACCTTGCCCCACGCGATGTCGAACGCCTGCGCCACCAGGCCGACGCCGCCGTATCCACCGCGGACCTCGCCGGCGGCGGTGACGGCGTCGTTCCGCGGGCCGGCCAGGACGTCAGCGACCCCGTACCACTGGTCGGCCAGGTCCCAGACGGCGCGTTCGTTCCCCTCCGGCCACTCGACACCGACCACCCAGTCCAGTGCCTCGTAGATCCAGCCGGGCACGTCCCAGGGGCAGTAGTCGAGCGGATGCGGGATCGGGCTGGGCAGCATGCTCACGCGCGGATCCTCCGGTGGTCAGCGCCAGGGCCGGTGCGGGTTGTGCTGCTGGTGCGGGATCTCGCCAAGCTGGCGGGCGTTGGTCAGGTCGGTCTCGACCGTGGCGACGACGGAACGCACCACGTCGGCGCCCAGCCCTTCGAGCGAACGGCCGAGGATCCCCCAGGCCCGCAGGAGGGTCTCCGCGAAGCCCTGGTAGTGCTTGTCGAAGGCGGCACCGATGTCGTCCCGACCCCACGGCCGCTGCGCGCCGGCCGCCGCGATCGGGTCGCCCGACGCCCGCCGGGAGCCGGTGACGGCCTCCCCGGCCAGGACCAGGTCGGCGCCGCCGCGCCGGGCCCGGTCCGGGTCCAGCCAGATCTCCCCGTCGGCCATGGCCGTCACTCGCCGCGTGACAGAACCGCGTCGGACCGGCCCAGCAGGGCGCCGAAATCATGGGTACGCAGGAACTCCACCGACGGCGAGCCGGGCGGCAGGTAGCCGGCGACCAGTTCGCGGGTCGCGGTGACCGCGGCGCCGGATGCCCGCCGCACGGTATCGGTGATCTTGCGACTCAGCGCCTTGGCGTCGCGGTCGTGGAACACCGAGGGCGCGACCTCGACACTGATCAGCTCACCGCGGGCACCGACAACCGCCGTGACCTGCCCGTCGTCGGAGCGCTCGGTCACCTGCAGCTCGGCCAGCCTGGCCTGGAGTTCGTCCAAACCGGACCGAAGTCGCTGGTACTGGCCGTACACCTCATCGAACCGCGCACGCAGCGCGCGGTTCGCGTCCCGGTCCGCGCTCTCGGCCACCGCCACTCCCTTCGTCACCGTCAGTAGGGCCGACCATACCGGGCGCCACGGAATCCGTGGGGTCCGGTAACTTCAGGCTGTGATCGAACGACAGCAGGCCGAACAGCTCGCCGCCGTCTGGGCCCGACGGGATTCCGAACGGCTGGGCTTCCCGTGCACGCCGGTGGTCGAGGAGTTCGATCTGGGCTACCTGGTCATGTCCACTGTGGCCACCGCTGCCCGCGCCGTGCCCGGTGACCTGCCGACCACGGTCATCGACAAGGAGACCGGCGAGGTGTCGACCTGGCCGCGGGTGCCGGCCACCGTCGTCGAGCAGATGTTCCGGCAGCGCCGGCCGACCGCGCCACGCGCGCCGCGCACGGTCGACCCGGCTGACCAACTGCTCCGGGAGATCACCCGGTTGCCCACGCCCGGCACCGCGGCGCATCTCACTCTCGACGGTCGCACATTCGTCGCGCAGGGCGCCAAGGGCGACGCCGAGATGCACCACCACCCGCTGGTCCGGTCCTATCTGGACGACCTACGACCGGGTCACCTGGTCCGGGGCGGCGAGCGGCACGCCGAGATGATCGTCGTCTCCGACGTCCTTCATGAGCACGACCATGAACGCGCGGCCTCCTCCTCGCTGGACCTCGAAGAGGCCAGATCGGTTCTCGGTGAGGCTCGAATGGAGTTCTTCCGCATCCGGGAACCGGGCGACCCGGCAGGCGGCCCGGGCGAACTACGCTGCGACTCCTGCATCCGGTTCCTGGTGCACTTCAACCTCCTCCCCTGGTCCGCACTGGCCTATGCCGAGGAGTGGCATGTGGAGCCGCAGAGCGACCCCGAGCCGGGCCGTTTTCCCGTCGAGGTAGCGAGCGCGCTCGTAGTCGCAGGCTGGCGCCCTCACTTCGGCGACGAGGTGTCAGCCGCCGCCTCCATCCGAAAGGTCACGGAGGTCAGCGGGAGGCGCAGCGCACATCACGCCTTTCCGGCCGCCGCGGAGGCCATCACCGCTTTTCCTGGCCTGGTGAGCGCGCGGCAAGGACCGGGGGAAGCGGTCTGGATCTCCCGCTTCGAGATCCGCCCCCGCAAGATGGCCCACAGTGCCGACACGCTCGCGGATTTCGGCGCGGTGCTCGGCGTCCGGCTGTTCCCGCTCGGCAGCGAGCGCCAGGAGAGCATCCTCGCCGTCGACGAGCTCGGCCGGATCTTCGCCCTCGATCAGGCCGGCGAGTGGTTCCTCGGCCCGGACATCGACGCCGCACTCACCACCCTGCTGCTCGGTCGCGCCCCCGCGCGCGTCCGCGACGACGGCACCTGGTGAGCACCGCTACAGCTTCACCCCGGTCAGCACCATGACCCGCGGCTCGGTGTAGTCGTCCATGGCGCTGCGCAGCCCCTCCCGGCCCACGCCCGAGCCCTTCACCCCGCCGTACGGCATCTGGTCGGCCCGGTACGACGGCACGTCCCCGACGATCACCCCGCCGACCTCCAGCGTCCGGGCCGCGAGGAAGGCGGTCTGCAGGTTGTGGGTGAACACGCCGGCCTGCAACCCGTACGCCGAGTCGTTGACCGCGGCGAACGCGGCCTCGGCGTCGGTGACCGGGGCGACCACCAGCACGGGCCCGAACACCTCCTCGGTGCTGACCTTGGCCGACGACGGCACCCCGCTGAGGACGGTCGGCGGGTAGGTGGCGCCGTCGCGCCGCCCGCCGACCTCGATGGTGGCGCCGGCGGCGACCGCCTCGTCGACCCACGCCTCGACGCGTTCCGCCGCCTCGACGGAGACCAGCGGTCCCACGTCGGTCAGGTCGGAGGCCGGGTCGCCGGTGCGCAGTTCCTCGACGGCCGCGACGAGCCGGGGCAGGAAGCCGTCGTAGAGCCATTCGTGCACGTACACCCGCTGCACCGCGATGCAGGACTGCCCGGCCTGGTAGTTGGAGAAGGTGGCGATGCGGTGCGCGGCGAAGGTGAGGTCCCCGTCCGACGCCCAGTCCTCGCAGATCACCGCGGCGGCGTTGCCGCCGAGTTCGAGGGTGACGTGCTTGTCGGGGGCGGCCCGGCGGATGGCCGCGCCGACCGGCCCGGATCCGGTGAACGACACGACGGGCAGCCGGGGGTCGGCGACCAGGTCGGCGGCGCGGTCGTTGGGCAGCGGCAGCACCGAGAACATCCCCTCGGGCAGGTCGGTCTCGGCCAGGATCTCGCCGAGCAGCAGCGCGGAGAGCGGGGTGGCCGGGGCCGGCTTGACCACGACGGGGGCGCCGACCGCGATGGCCGGGGCGACCTTGTGCGCGACCAGGTTCAGCGGGAAGTTGAACGGCGTGATCCCCAGGACGGGGCCGCGCGGCACCCGCCGCACCAGCGCGATCCGCCCGGTGGCCGCCGGGTCGGTGTCGAGGCGTTGCAGTTCGCCGGAGAAGCGCCGGGCCTCCTCGGCGGCCCACCGGAAGGTGGAGACGGCGCGGCCCACCTCGGCCTTCGCCCATTTCACCGGCTTGCCGTTCTCGGCGGTGATCAGCGCGGCGACCTCGTCGGCGCGGTCGGCCAGCCGCCGGGAGACGTGGTCGAGGGCCGTCGCGCGGACGTGCGCGGGCAGGGCCGCGGCCGCCGCGGCCACCTCGGCGGCTGCCGCGACGGCGGCTTCGACCTGGTCGGGCGTGGCGAGGGTGGTACGCCCCACCTCCCGGCCGTCGTACGGGTGAATGACGGTCAGCTCACCCTCGCCGTGGGCGGGGCGGCCGGCGACATAGAAGGCTCTCGGCTCCACGCTCGGCAGCGTAGACCACGTAAGGCCGCGCGGAAACAGTTGCTCAAACCCTTGTCTGCCTCGGATTCAGTAGCCAAGATGGCAGTCAGATTGCGATAACCTCCGCTGACCTTCCCCCCGGCCACCCTTCGGAGACATCTGATGAGCGATCAGCAGCAGCTGCGCAACTTCGTCAACGGCGAGTACGTCGACCCGGTGGACGGCGGCTTCGCCGACCTGATCGACCCGTGCACCGGCGAGGTCTTCGCCCAGGCGCCGGTCTCCGGGGCGGCGGACGTGGACGCGGCCATGAAGGCGGCCGCCGCCGCGTTCGAGACCTGGCGGGACGCCACCCCGGGCGAGCGGCAGAAGGCCCTGCTGAAGCTCGCCGACGCGGTGGAGGCCCGGGCGGCCGAGTTGGTCGACGCCGAGGTCCGCAACACCGGCAAGCCGCGCCAGCTCACGGCGGACGAGGAGCTGCCGCCGGCGGTGGACCAGTTCCGGTTCTTCGCGGGCGCCGCCCGCCTGCTGGAGGGGCGGTCGGCCGGCGAGTACATGGCCGGGCACACCTCGTACGTGCGGCGCGAGCCGATCGGCGTCTGCGCCCAGGTCACGCCCTGGAACTACCCACTCATGATGGCGGTCTGGAAGATCGCTCCGGCGCTGGCGGCCGGCAACACGGTCGTGCTCAAGCCGTCGGACACCACCCCGGTGTCGACGCTGTTGCTGGCCGAGATCGCGTCCGAGTTCCTCCCGCCGGGCGTGTTCAACGTGGTCTGCGGCAACCGGGACACCGGCCGTGCGCTGGTGTCGCACCCGACCCCGCAGTTCGTGTCGATCACGGGGTCGACCCGGGCCGGCATGGAGGTCGCCGCGGCGGCCGCGCCGGACCTCAAGCGGACCCACCTGGAGCTGGGCGGCAAGGCCCCGGTCGTGATCTTCGACGACGCGGACGTGGCGGCGGCGGCTGAGGCCATCGCGGTGGGCGGGTACTTCAACGCCGGCCAGGACTGCACGGCCGCCACCCGGGTGCTGGCCGGGCCGGGCATCCACGACGACTTCGTGGCCGCCCTCGCGGAGCAGGCCCGCAACACGAAGACCGGCGCGCCGGACGACGAGGACGTGCTCTACGGCCCGCTGAACAACGCCAACCAGCTCGCCCGGGTGCGGGGCTTCGTGGACCGGCTGCCGGACCACGCGAAGGTCGACACCGGCGGCTCGCAGGTCGGCGAGCGCGGCTACTTCTACGCCCCGACCGTGGTGTCCGGGGTCCGGCAGGCCGACGAGATCATCCAGGACGAGGTGTTCGGCCCGGTCATCACCGTGCAGCGCTTCTCCGACGAGGACGAGGCGGTGCGCTGGGCCAACGGCGTGGACTACGGCCTCTCGGCCTCGGTATGGACGAAGGACCACGGCCGGGCCATGCGGATGACCCGCCGGCTGGACTTCGGCTGCGTCTGGGTGAACACCCACATCCCGTTCGTCTCGGAGATGCCGCACGGCGGCTTCAAGCACTCCGGGCACGGCAAGGACCTCTCGGTCTACAGCCTGGAGGACTACACCCGGATCAAGCACGTCATGCACAACATCGAGGGCTGACCCATGTCCAGCGAGGAACTGCACAAGCGCCGCGGGGCGGCCGTGGCCCGGGGCGTCGGCAGCACGATCACCTCCTACGTCGACCACGCGGGCGGCGGGACGATCACCGACGTCGAGGGGCGGGAGTGGATCGACTTCGCGGCCGGAATCGCGGTCGCCAACGTGGGCAACTCGGCGCCGCGGGTGGTCGAGGCGGTCCGGGCGCAGGCCGAGCGCTTCACCCACACCTGCTTCATGGTGGCGCCCTACGAGTCGTACGTGGCCGTCTGTGAGCAGCTCAACGCGCTGACCCCGGGCGACTTCGAGAAGCGCTCGGCGCTGTTCAACTCGGGCGCCGAGGCGGTGGAGAACGCCGTGAAGATCGCCCGGCACGCCACCGGGCGGCCGGCCGTGGTGGTCTTCGACCACGCGTACCACGGCCGGACCAACCTGACCATGGCGCTGACCGCGAAGAACATGCCGTACAAGCACCGGTTCGGGCCGTTCGCCGGTGAGGTCTACCGGGTGCCGATGTCGTATCCGTTGCGCGACGGCGGCCTCGACGGGGCGACCGCGGCGGCGCGGGCCGTGGAGATGGTGGAGAAGCAGGTCGGCGCCGAGAACGTGGCGGCGCTGCTGATCGAGCCGATCCAGGGTGAGGGCGGTTTCGTGGTGCCGGCGGAGGGGTTCCTCCCGGCACTGCGCGAGTGGGCGACCGCCGCTGGGGTGGTGTTCGTCGCCGACGAGATCCAGACCGGGTTCTGCCGGACCGGCGACTGGTTCGCCTGCCAGCACGAGGGCGTGGAGCCGGACCTGATCACTCTGGCCAAGGGCATCGCCGGCGGGCTGCCGCTCGCCGCGGTCACCGGCCGGGCCGAGCTGATGGACGCCGTGCACGTCGGCGGCCTCGGCGGGACGTACGGCGGCAACCCGATCGCCTGCGCCGCCGCGCTCGCGGCCATCGAGACCATGCACGAGCTGGACCTGGCCGCCGCGGCCCGGCGGATCGGCACGGTCATGGTCGACCGGCTGCGCGCGATCGCCGACCGCGACCCGCGCGTCGCGGAGGTACGCGGCCGGGGCGCCATGCTCGCCGTGGAGATCGTCCAGCCGGGCACGCTGACCCCGGACCCGGCCGCCACGGCGGCGATCTCGGCGGCCTGCCACGCGGCCGGGCTGCTCACCCTCACCTGCGGCACCTACGGCAACGTGCTGCGGTTCCTGCCGCCGCTCGTCATCTCCGACGACGAGCTGGCCCGTGGCCTGGACATCCTGGACGCGGCCTTCGGCTGATCGACGGTCAGCCGGTGTACGTGGAACACCATGGGTCCCGATCCCCCCAGGAGCGACCCATGGTGTTCCACCCCGGCAGCGGTGTGGTCACCCGCTGCCCTGATCAGAGGCAGATCCAGCAGTACGCCTGGACGTCGCCGGCAACGGCCCGGCGGGCCACGCGCCGCAACTCCCCCACGATCTCGGCGACGAGCTGCTCGTCCGGCTCGCCCACCCATTCCTCGGCGCCCCGCCACACCGCCGCGACGTCGTCGATCCGCTCGTCCGGCAGCGCCGCGAGCTCGCTCACGAACGCCGGCTTGAGCCGGAGCAGGTAGGGGCCCTCGTCGTCGTTGCCGTCGACGCGCGCCTCGTCGGTGGACAGCCGCTCGGCCACGTCGAGGTCGCCGTGGCGGATCGCCGCCCACAGCGCGCCGACCAGCACCGTCGGCTCGAGGAACTTGCACCGGAGCGGGGCCAGGTCATCGCCGGGCCCCCTGTCGGCGGCGGCCAGCGCCTGCTCGGTGCTCGCCGCGAAGTATTCGGTCAGGATGCCCACGGCCGAGACGGTACGGCCGCCCTCCGACACGCCGAACCCTCCACAGGGGCCCATCCTGTCCTATAGTCTTACTGTCGTAGGACAATAGAAGGGCGTCTCGTGATCGAGTTCGTACTGGACGGCCGGTCCAAGGTGAACACCTATGTGCAGCTGATCCAGCAGGTCAAACAGGCCCTGCGGGTGGGGCTGCTGACGCCTGGCGACCAGTTGCCGAAGGTCCGCGACGTCGCACAGTCGCTGGCCATCAACCCGAACACGGTGCTGAAGGCGTACCGCGAGCTGGAGATCGAAGGTCTGGTCGAGGGACGCCCCGGCGTCGGCACCTTCGTCCGCCGGACCATCGCCGGCTCGTCGCTGGCCGATCAGGCCGAGCTTCGCGAGGAGCTGGTGGCCTGGCTGCACCGCGCCCGCGCCGCGGGGCTCACCCCGGAAGACGTCACCGCCCTGGTCGAGACCACCATGCGGGCCGCGCTCGCCGCAGGCACGACGCGCGCCGAACCCGCCTCAGCAGGATGAGAGGACAGCTGATGGAGATCGCGCTGGAGGCCGAGCAGCTCGGCAAACGCTACGGAAGAACCTGGGCGCTGCGGGACTGCTCGCTGCGCCTGCCCGCCGGGCGGATCGCCGCCCTCGTCGGCCCCAACGGCGCCGGTAAGAGCACTCTGCTGCACCTCTCGGTCGGCCTGCTGCGGCCGGACGCCGGTGCGGTACGGATCTTCGGCGAGGCGTCGTACGCCAACCCGTCGGTGCTGCCCGAGATCGGCTTCGTCGCCCAGGACACCCCGCTCTACCGGGACTTCACCGCGGTCGAGCTGGTGGAGCTGGGCCGCCGGATGAACAAGCGCTGGGACGCGGCGCTCGCCCGCAACCGGCTGGCCCAGCTCGGCATCCCGCCGAAGCTTCCCGTCGGCAAGCTGTCCGGCGGCCAGCGGGCGCAGGTCGCGCTGGCGCTCGCACTCGCGAAGCGACCCCGGCTGCTGCTCCTCGACGAACCGGTCGCCAGCCTCGATCCGCTGGCGCGCCGGGAGTTCCTGCAGTCGCTCATGGGCAGCGTCGCCGAGTCCGAGACGACCGTGCTGCTCTCCTCGCACCTGCTGGCCGACCTGGAACGGGTCTGCGACTACCTGGTCGTGCTGCAGGCCGCCCGGGTGCACCTGGCGGGCGCGGTCGACGACCTGGTCGCCGCGCACCGGCAGCTGGTCGGGCCACGGCACGACGGCGAACCGATCGAGGGGGTCGACGCCGTGGTGCGCGCGAGCCACACCGCCCGGCAGTCGACGCTGCTGGTCCGCACGAACGGCGAGATCCTCGCTCCCGAGTGGACGGTGCACGACGTGACGCTGGAGGACCTCGTGCTGGCGTACCTCGCCGAGGGCGAGACCACCACGAGCCACGCGGCCTGGGAGGTGCCGGCATGATCTGGCTGGCCTGGCGGCAGCACCGCAAGCAGCTGCTCTTCACCCTCCTCGGCCTCGCCGCTCTGGTGGCCCTGATGCTCCCGATCGGCCTCTCGATGCGGCACAGCTTCACCGAGCTCGGCCTGCCGGACTGCGTCGATCAGCTGTCGCAATCGCAGCTCAACCCGATCAGCGCGAACGGCTGTGAATCGGCGTTCCGCCAGTTCACCAACCGGTACGCCAGCCTGAACCTGGTGGCGGTCCTGCTCGTCGTCCTGCCGGTGCTCGTCGGCCTGTTCTGGGGCGCCCCGCTGGTCGCCCGCGAGGTGGAGCACGGCACGCACCGGTTCGCCTGGACGCAGGGCGTCGGCCGGACGCGCTGGGCCCTGGTGAAGTTCGGCCTGGTCGTCGCGGTCACGGTGATCCTGGCGATCGGCTACGGGCTGGGCATGGCCTGGTGGGTCAGCCCGCTGACCCAGGCCGCGCACGAGGGCCGCCTCGGCTTCATCGTGTTCGACCTGCAGGGCATCGCCCCGATCGGCTACACCCTCTTCGCGGTGGCGCTCGGCATCTTCGCCGGCACCCTCTGGCGCCGGATGCTGCCCGCCATGGGCGTCACCCTTGCCGCGTTCATCGGGGTCCGGGCGGCGGTGGCGATCCTGGCCAGACCCCACTACCAGGCCGCCCGCACCCGCACCTTCCCGATCGAGGGGGCCGAACCGCTGCAGGAGTCCCGGGGCAACTGGGTCCTCGCCAGCGGAGTGCGCAACCCCGACGGGAAGATGGTGGCGGCCGACACCCGCATCATGTGCCCGCCGGGCGGCCAGGGCCCGGACGGCCACCGCTGCGGGGAGGAACTCGGCGTGAGACCCGGCGCCTACAACTGGGAGCTCTACCAGCCGGCGGACCGGTTCTGGCCGTTCCAGTGGATCGAGACCGGCATCTTCGTCGCCCTCGCCGCCCTCCTGCTCTACCTCGCCGTACGCCGGCTCCGCCGGATCGCCTGAGCGGCCCGGCCGGGTGGAACGCCAGGGGCACAGGGGCCCTGGCGTTCCACCCGGGAACGATCAGCGCAGCAGTTCCACCGTGTTCCGCCGGACCAGGTTCTTGCCCGGCTCCCGGATCAGGTCCATGGCGGAGGCGTTGAGCAGCACGCAACTCCCGGACGGCCCGGTGACCGTCACCGTCGCCGCCTTGCCGTTGTCCAGGTTGGTCACCCGCAGCCGGGTGCCCACCGGGAACCGCCCGCTGGTGGCCGCCGGCGCGCCGCCCTCGGCCGAGAAGGTGATCGCGCCGATGCAGACACTCGCGGGCACGCCGCCGGGCTGGGCGTTGCCCGGCCGGGCCTCGCCGGCCGGGACGCCACGACCCGGCCGGGCCGCGCCGGTCGCCGCGGCGCCGCCGTCGAGGCGCTCGACGAGGTTGCGGCGGATCACGTTCCTGCCCGGCTCGCGCACCAGGTCCATGGCCGCCGCGTTCAGCAGCACGCAACTCCCGGACGGCCCGGTCACCGTCACGGTCGCCACCTTGCCGTTGTCCAGGTTGGTCACCCGCAGCCGGGTACCCACCGGGAACCGGTCGCTGGTGGCCGCCGGCGCCCCGCCCTCCGCCGAGAAGGTCACCGACCCCGCACAGGCCGACTGCCCGGCCGGGGTGGTCTCCGCGAACCCCATCCCCGTGCCCACCGCGACGACCGCCGAGGCGGCCAGTGCCACGGTCGCCGCCAGCACGTGCTTGCGCTGCACCTTCACGTTGTCTCTCCCGTCGTCGGTGGTCTCGTACGACGCCTGGTACGGACGGGAGGGCCGGACCGTTCAGCCGGAACCGCGGATCACAACGGACCGTAACGGGTGTGCGGCGCTCCGGTGAGCAGCGCCCAGTACCGGTCGCCGTAGGACCAGTGCCACCACTCGGTCGGGTAGTTCACCAGCCCGGCCCCGCTCAGCGCGCCCACCAGGATCTGGCGGTTCCGCCAGGCGCTCACCGGGATGTGCCGGGCCGCCGTGAAGCACGCGTCGGCGCTCTCCTCCGGGGTCGCGTCGAGGGCCGTGCCCATCTCCACCTCGATCCCGTCGGCGTCACACAGGGTGAGGTCGACCGCGCCGCCGGTGCTGTGCGGCGCCACCTCGACCGGCGAGACGAACTTCGTGGTCTCCCGGTGCAGCCGCTCCGGTGACCAGTCCGGGTAACGCCGGCTCAGCTCGTCCCGGTAGCCGGTGAAGATGTCGAGCTGCGCCCGGTACGGCCGGTACCCCTCGACGACCAGCAGGCGCAGGCCGTCCGGCAGCGCGCGCTGCGCGGCCAGCAACCGGTCCGCGACCCCGCGGCGCACCCGGGCGTACGCCCCGGCGGGGTCGGCCGCCCGGCCGTCCAGTCGCAGCTCGGGCACTTCCCGCAGGTCGATCAGCGGATCGCCGTCGTCCCGGCTCGACACCGCGGCGACTCGGGGATCGGAGAGCAGGATCATGCCGCACCGCCCTCGGTGCGTACGCCGGGCCGGGCCGCGTGCCGGGTGAAGGCGAGCGCGACCAGCCGGTCCACCACCTCGGGGTAGTCGACGCCGGACTCGGCCCACACCTTCGGGTACATCGAGTGCGCCGTGAAACCGGGCAGGGTGTTCAGCTCGTTGACGAACAGGTCGCCGGTGGTCTGGTCGTAGAGGAAGTCCACCCGGGCCAGGCCCCAGCCGCCGATCGCCGTGAACGCCCGCACGGACAGGTCCCGGATCCGCTCGGTGACCTCGTCGGGCAGCGGCGCCGGAACGATCATCGGGTCGGCGTCGCCGAAGTACTTCTGCCGGTAGTCGAACCAGCCACCAGCGACCCGGACCTCGCCGACCGCCGACGCCTCCGGGTGCCAGCCGCCGAGCACGCCGCACTCCAGCTCCCGGCCGGTCACGCCCTGCTCGACCAGCACCACGTGGTCGTGCCGGAGCGCCTCCTCGACCGCGGCCGCGAGGTCGTCGCCCTCGGCCACCCGGGAGATCCCGATGGAGGAGCCCATCCGGGCCGGCTTCACGAACAGCGGCCGCCGCAGCCCGACGACCAGCTTCTCCGGGTCCTCCGCGGCCCGCCAGGTCGGCGCGTCGAACCAGACGTGCGGAGTGATCGGCACCCCCTCGGCCCGCAGCGCCCGCTTCATCGCCACCTTGTCCATCCCGACGGCGGAGGCGAGGATGCCGCACCCGACGTACGGCACGCCGAGCGATTCCAGCAGCCCCTGCACCACGCCGTCCTCCCCGTACGGGCCGTGCAGCACCGGGAAGACCACGTCCAGCTCGGCGTGCACCGTGCCGGGCGCGTCGGCCGCGGTGACCGCCACCGTGCCGGCCCGCGCCCCGGCCCGCAGCTCCACGGCCGATCCGGTCACCGGCAGCCGATCGTCGATGGCCCGGCCCCCGCCCACGTCGGCGAGGCGCTCGGCCAGCACCGCTTCCGGCACCAGCCGCAGCCCGCCCGCGCGGGTGATCCCGAGCGCGACCACCCGATGACCCCGCTCGGCCAGGGCCCGGGCCACGCCCAGCGCCGAGGCGCAGGAGACCTCGTGCTCCGCCGACGGGCCACCGAACAGGACACCGATCCGCACCGCAGCCCTCACGCCGCCACCCCTTCCATCCGAGCCGGGTCGGCGACGGGTCCGCCCGCCAGCCGGGCCACCAGCTCCGCTTCGACATTGCCGCCGGTCAGCACCACGCCGACCGTCCGGTACCTCCCCAGCCGCCCGCCCTCGGTGCCACCCGACGGCCCCAGCTCGGGACCACCCGCCAGCCGCAACGCGCCGGCCAGCCCGGCCGCGCCGGACGGCTCGACGAGCACCTTCAGCTCCAGCAGGAGCAGCCGGAACGCCTCGGCGATCGCGTCGTCGTCGACCCGCACGACGTCCCGGACGCCGGCCCGCGCGATCGCGAACGGCAGGTCGCCGACGCAGCTCGGGCGGAGCCCGTCGGCGATCGTGGGCGCCGGCACGACCGGGGTCGGCCGGCCGGCGGCGAGGCTGCGGGCCAGCGAGTCGCAGCCGACCGGCTCGACGCCGTACACCTCGATGGGGGTGCCGGCGGCGGCCAGGCAGGCCCCGGCGACGCCGCCGCCCCCGCCCACCGGCACCACCAGTGCGTCCAGCGGGGTGCCCACGCGTTCCGCCTCCTCGATCAGCTCCAGGCTGGCGCTGCCCTGCCCGGCCACCACGTCCGGGTGGTCGTAGGCGTCGACCAGCGGGTGGCGGTCGACGTCGGCGAGCTGCCGGGCGGCGGCCAGCCGCTCCTCGACGGTGGTGCCGGCGAGGACGACCCTGGCCCCGGCCGCCCGGGCCCTGGCCACCTTCACGGGCGCGGCGTCGACCGGCAGCACCACGGTCGCGGCCAGCCCGTGCCGACGGGCGGCGAGGGCCACCGCCACGGCGTGGTTGCCGGTGCTCTGCGCGACCACCCCGGTGTGGCCGGCCGCAGCGAGCCGGCCCACGGCCAGCATGGCGCCGCGCATCTTGTAGGAGCCGCCGGTCTGGAGGTTCTCGGCCTTGAGCAGGATCCGGGCGCCGGCGAGCCGGTCGATCGCCGGGCTGTTCAGCACGGGGGTACGCACCACCCGGCCGGACAGCCACCAGGCGGCCTCCTCGACGCGGGCCCGGTCCGGCAGGGCCGGGGCAGGGCTGCGGGACATGGTCTCTCCTTCTCGGTTGTGGTCGGTGCCGGCGCGGCGCGGCAGGTCGAACAGCCAGTACGCGCGGGCCGCCGTGAGTCCGCGGTGGACGGCGAGACTGAGCGCCAGCACGAGGGCGGTGAGCAGGACCGGGTAGCCGGCCACCAGCAGCACCCGTGCCGGCCGGTTCAGGTCGGCGACCGGTCCGGCGAGGAGCCGGTGCAGCAGCGCGAGCACCGGCATGTGGATCACGTAGGTCGGCAGCGTCCGGCGGCCGAGCCGGGCGAGCGCCCCGCCGACGACCCGGAGCCGGGCCGCCCGGGCCGCGGCGGCGACGCCGAACGCCACCGCGACGACCGACACCAGCAGCCATACGCCGGGCCGGCTCTCGGCCCCGGCCAGGGCCATGGCGGCCAGCGCCACGGCGTACGCCGCGCCGGTCGCGGCCAGGCGGCGCCTGTTCACGCCGGCCGCCCAGCGCTGGAGGTACGGCCGCAGGTGCACGCCGGCCAGGAAGAACACCAGGTTCTGGTAGACCTGCCCGCGGTTGCCCGGGCTGTCCAGCAGACCGGTGACCGCCACGGCGGAGAGCGCGCCCGAGGCCACGAGCAGCACCGCCGGGTGGACCCGGCGCAGCGCCTTGGCCAGCGCGAAGTAGAGCGCCAGCGCGTACAGGTACCAGAGGTTCGAGGGCGTGACGGTGAGCTGGGCCAGCAGGCCGCCGAGGCTGGTGGCCCGGTCCGTGGGGAAGCCCGGCGCGAGGGCCAGCAGGGCGGTGTGGACGAGCAGCCAGATGGCGTACAGGTAGAGGTTGCGGGCGATCCGGGGGCGGCCGGCCACCCGCCACGGGCGGGCGACGGCGTTCGCCGCGAAGATCCCGGAGAGCGTGAAGAAGAGCGGCATCCGCAGCGGCAGCAGTTGCTCGCCGAGCAGCCCCCAGGCCCCGGGCACCGGCCGGTCGACCCGCCAGTCGATCCGCAGGTAGTGCTTCACGATGACGTGCCAGAGCACCACGAGGATGATGCAGGCGCCCTTGGCCACGTCGGCCCAGACCACCCGGCCGGCCGATGTCGCGGCCTGATCGGTACGGGTCGGCACGGCGGTCTCCTCTCCCGGCGTCGTACGCCGTCGGTCGTTTTCGGGCAGGGGGCATCGCGGGAGGCCGCATTCGCGGCTCCCGAGTTTCCGGGGGGTGGGTCAGCGCACGGCGGGTAGCTGGACGTCGACCCGCAGGCCGCCGTCCTCGCCCGGGCGGGCGGCGATGATGCCGTCGTGCGCCTGGGTGATCGAGCGGGCGATGGCCAGGCCGAGCCCGGCCCCGCCGCCCTGGTTGGTCCGGTCCCGGGCCAGGCGCCGGAAGGGTTCGAAGAGGCCGGCGACCGCCTCGCCCGGGACGGTCTGACCGGTGTTGGTGACGGTCAGCGCCGGGTCCCCGTCGACGGTGACGGCGAGCCGGCCGCCGGGCCGGTTGTACTTGATCCCGTTCTCCACGAGGTTGCCGACCAGGCGCTCCAGCAGCACCCGCTCGCCCGGCACGACGCGGGGCGCCAGCCGGCTCTCCACGGTCACCCCGGCCTCGGCCGCCCGGTCGGCGTACGCGGCCAGGACGGTGGTGACGATCTCGTCGAGGCGCTGCGGGGTGGAGGAGCGCAGCCCCTGGTCGCTCTCGCTGAGCGCGAGCAGGCCCTCGATGAGCCGCTCGTTGCGCTCGTTGGTGGCCAGCAGCTGGGCGGTGAGCAGGTCCAGCTGCTCGGCGGTGAGCGGCTGGGCCATCCCGACCTCGATGAGCGTCCGCTGCACGGCGAGGGGCGTACGCAGCTCGTGCGAGGCGTTCGCGGCGAACCGCCGCTGCCCCTCGTAGCCGGCCGTGACCCGGTCCAGCATGTCGTCGATGGCGCGGGCCAGCCGGGCCAGCTCGTCGCGGCCGCCGCGGCGGATCCGGTGCCCGAGGTTCTGCGGCCCGAGGTCGGCGATCGGGTCGGCGAGGTCGCGCACCGGGCGCAGGCACCAGCGGGCCGCGGCCCAGACCGCGAGCACGCCGGCCAACAGCACCAGCAACTCGATCAGCCCGGGCAGCACCGGGATGAGCGGCCGGACGGGCTCGCACACCGCGCCGACCGTCTGCAGGTCGCAGAAGGCCTGGGCCCGCCACCACACTCCGGCGAGCAGCTGCTTGCCGAGGCCGGGCAGCCAGTAGCCGCCGAGCAGGGCGAGCGCCCCGACCAGCAGGACGCGGCGGCGGGGGCTCACGCCGGCCCGCCGATCCGGTAGCCGGCCTTCGGCACGGTGTGGATGACCGAGGGCTGGCCGAGCTTCTTGCGCAGCGTCATGACGGTGACCCGGACGGCGTTGGTGAACGGGTCGGCGAACTCGTCCCAGGCCTGTTCGAGCAGCTCCTCGGCGCTGACCACCCCGCCGCCGGCGCGCATGAGCACGTGCAGGACGGCGAACTCCTTGGGGCTCAGGCCGAGCGGCCGCCCGTCCCGGGTGACCGTGTGCCGGGCCACGTCGAGCACCACCCCGTGCCGCTCCAGCACCGGCGGCACGGCCGGGGCGGACCGCCGGCCCAGCGCCTGCACCCGGGCCACCAGCTCGGCGAAGGCGAACGGCTTGGTCAGGTAGTCGTCCGCGCCCAGCCCGAGACCGTCCACCCGGTCCCGGATGCCGGCGGCGGCGGTGAGCAGCAGCACGCGGGTGCCGGCGGCGGACCCGGCGAGGCTGCGGCACACCTCGTCGCCGGTGGCGCCGGGCATGTCCCGGTCCAGCACGGCCACGTCGTACCGGTTGACCCCGATCCGCTCCAGCGCGCCGTCGCCGTCGTAGCAGACGTCGACCGCCATCGAGAACCGGCGCAGCCCCTCGGCCACCGTGTCCGCCAGCAACCGCTCGTCGTCCGCCACCAACACCCGCACCGCTGTCCGCTCCCCCGTGCTCCGGATCCGTCCCGCATACGGTCCCAGGCAGGAGATAAGGGTTCCGTAAGCGCCGCCGGAGCAATCCTCCACGTCGGGCGGCACCCACAGGTCCCCGTCGCGCCGTCTGGGGCGTTCGTCCGGGCCCGCGAAGGCATCCGTGGCCGGGGAGTGAGCCGGATCACCGCGGGCGACGGATCCCGAGGGTGCTCTGCGCCGGCAGCCGGCCGGTGGCCACCACGGCCTGGGTGAGCGGAGCGACGAGCTGGGCGAACCGGCCGGCCGCCGGCCCGAGCGCGCGCCACGGCGCCGCGGCCAGCTCGTCGGTCCGCCGCTCCACCTCGTCACGCAGCCGGCGGCCGGCCTCGGTGGCCACCCCGTCGCCGTCGACCAGGCCCCGGGCGGCCAGCCGGTCCTGGGCGGCGGCCCACTCCTCGGCGGTCCACCGGCGGCTCGCGAAGACCTCCACGGGGGCGGCGCCGACGGCGGCGAAGGAGACCAGCGACTCGGCCGGGTCCAGCCCGGCGGTACGCAGCGCCGCGATGTGCCCGTCGCCCCGGTGCTCGCGCAGGATCGTGGCGGCCTGCCACAGCGCCAGGTGCGGCGCGTCCGGCCAGGGCAGGTCGGCGTTGGCGGCGGCGAGGGGGCGCCCGCCCAGGTCGGCGGCACGCACCGCGCGGCGGGCCAGGGCCGCGGCCTCGGCCAGTTCGGCCGACTCGACCCGGTCGCCGAGCAGGGCGCGCAGCGCCCGGTCCACTCCGGACAGCCGGGCGGCGAGCACCTTGGCCGGGTCGGCGGTGGCCCAGACGGCCGGCACGTACTCGGCGACCATCCGCGGGCTGAAGCTGTAGTAGGTGGCGGCGACCAGGTGGGGCCCGGCCGCGCCGAGCGGGGCGCTGCGCAGCGCGAAGTAGCCGGGCCAGCGCTCCCCGGTGGGCAGGCCGAGCGCGGCGACCTCCTCGGTCAGCTCGGGCGCGTAGTAGACCAGCGCGTGCACGGGCTCGATGAGCTGCCACATCTGCCGGACCATCGCCAGTTCCATCTCGACCTCCCGATCGCATCTTGTCGCTGTCAAGTTTGCGGATGCCCGCGAAACTTGTCAACGACAAGTTCGGGAGCGGCTTGGCGATCGGCGGTGAGCTGGGTCACCATGGGCGCGAGGAGGTCGCCCATGGCTGACCCGTGGCTCGCCCTGGAATTCGGTGCCGATCCGGCGGAGCGGATCGCGCAGGTCGGCGCCGCCCACGAAGCGTTCCTCACCGCCGGCACCACCGCCGGCCGGGTCCGCGACGTCGTCCGCCGGTCCTGGGAGCGGTCCGCGCTGCTCGACCCCGAGGCCACCGCCCCGGTCGACCTCACCGACGACGCGCTGGCCAGCTACCGGGCCGCCCACCCGCTGAACCGCGTGCTGCCCCTCTTCCGCGACCTGCTCGGCGGCATCGCCCTCGACGGCGCGCACCTCATGGCGGTCTGCGACGCGGACGGGCGGCTGCTCTGGGTGGAGGGGCATCCGGGTGTGCTCCGGCACGCCGAGCGGATGAACTTCGTCCCCGGCGCCCGCTGGGACGAGGCCCATGCCGGCACCAACGCGCCCGGCACCGCCCTGGCCGTCGACCACAGCGTGCAGATCTTCGCCACCGAGCACTTCGTCCGGCCGGTGCAGCGCTGGACCTGCGCCGCGGCCCCGATCCACGACCCCACCACCGGCCGGCTGCTCGGCGCGATCGACATCACCGGCGGGGACCACCTGGCCACCCCGCAGAGCCTGGCCCTGGTCCGGGCCACCGCCCGGGCCGCCGAGGCGTTCCTCGCCGGCGCCGCCCCCGCCGAACCCGACGTGCTGCACGTCGCCGCGCTCGGCCGGGACGAGGCGGAACTGCGCGTCGGGGGCCGGCGCATCCGGCTCGGCCGGCGGCACAGCGAACTGCTCGTGCTGCTCCTCGACCACCCCGAGGGGCGCACCGGGGAACAACTCGGCCTCGACCTCTACGGCGACGACCGGTTGCACCCGGTCACCCTGCGCGCCGAACTGTCCCGGCTGCGCCGGGCGCTCGGCGAGGAACTGCTCGACTCCCGCCCGTACCGGCTGCGGCCGGCCGTGCGCGCCGACTTCCGTACCGTCACCGAACTGCTCGAACGCGGCGACGCGGCGGGGGCGCTGCGGGCGTACCGCGGGCCCCTGCTGCCCGGGTCGGACGCGCCGGGAGTGGCGCGACTGCGCCAGCTGGTCGACGGCCAGCTCCGCGCGGCCGTGCTGGCCGCCGCGGACCCGGCGCTGCTCACCGCCTGGACCGCGACGCCCGCCGGCGCCGACGACCTCACCGCCTGGCAGGCCCTGGCCCGGGCGTTGCCGCCGGGCGCGCCGCGCCGGCCCCTCGCCCTGGCCCGGGCCCGCCAGCTCGCCGAGGAGTACGACCTGCCGCGCGCAACGTTGCTGCAACGTCGCGGAAACTAACGTCGCCGCCGTCCACCCCTACGGACGGCGGAGGTACCCATGACGCGCTACGACGCCCCCACCCACTGGCAGTCCCGTTACGACCACTTCATCGGCGGCGAGTACGTGAAGCCGCACGGCGGCCGGTACTTCGAGAACCCCACCCCGGTGACCGGGCAGACCTTCTGCGAGGTGGCCCGGGGTACCGCCGAGGACGTGGAGAAGGCACTCGACGCCGCACACGGCGCGGCCGACGCCTGGGGCCGCACCTCGGTCGCCGAACGGTCGCTGATCCTCAACAAGATCGCCGACCGGATGCAGGACAACCTGGAATCCCTCGCCATCGCCGAGACCTGGGAGAACGGCAAGCCGGTACGCGAGACCCTGGCCGCCGACATCCCCCTCGCCATCGACCACTTCCGCTACTTCGCGGGGGCGATCCGGGCCCAGGAAGGCTCCCTCGGCGAGCTCGACGACGACACCGTGGCCTACCACTTCCACGAGCCGCTCGGCGTGGTCGGGCAGATCATCCCGTGGAACTTCCCGATCCTCATGGCGGTCTGGAAGCTCGCCCCGGCGCTGGCCGCCGGCAACGCCGTGGTGCTCAAGCCGGCCGAGCAGACCCCGGCCTCGATCCACCACCTGCTCTCGCTGGTCGCCGACCTGCTCCCGCCGGGCGTGGTCAACGTGGTCAACGGCTTCGGCGTCGAGGCGGGCAAGCCGCTGGCCTCCTCGCCCCGCGTGGCGAAGGTGGCGTTCACCGGCGAGACCACCACCGGGCGGCTGATCATGCAGTACGCCAGCGAGAACATCAAACCCGTCACCCTGGAGCTGGGCGGCAAGAGCCCGAACATCTTCTTCGACGACGTCAGCGCCGCTTCCGACGACTTCCGGGACAAGGCCCTCGAAGGCTTCACCATGTTCGCGCTCAACCAGGGCGAGGTCTGCACCTGCCCGTCCCGGGCGCTGATCCAGCAGGGCCACTACTCCGACTTCCTGGCCGCCGCCGTCTCCCGCACCCAGCAGGTCAAGCAGGGGCATCCGCTGGACACCGACACGATGATCGGGGCGCAGGCGTCCAACGACCAGCTGGAGAAGATCCTGTCCTACCTGGACATCGGCCGGCAGGAGGGCGCGAAGGTGCTCACCGGCGGCGAGCGGGCCGACCTGGGCGGCGAGCTGTCCGGCGGGTACTACGTGCAGCCCACGATCTTCGAGGGCGACAACTCGATGCGGATCTTCCAGGAGGAGATCTTCGGCCCGGTGGTCTCGGTGACCTCCTTCGCCGACCTGGACGACGCCGTGAAGATCGCCAACGACACCCTGTACGGGCTCGGCGCGGGCGTCTGGACCCGGGACATCAACACCGCGTACCGGGCCGGGCGGGCGATCCAGGCCGGACGGGTCTGGACGAACTGCTACCACGCCTACCCGGCCCACGCCGCGTTCGGCGGGTACAAGCAGTCCGGCATCGGCCGGGAGAACCACAAGATGATGCTGGAGCACTACCAGCAGACCAAGAACCTGCTGGTCAGCTACTCCCCCAAGAAGCTCGGCTTCTTCTGATGGGTGACCCCGTCACCCTGACGCCCGCGGCGGCCGGCCTGATCCGGTCGCTGCGGGCGGCCCACGGGCCGATCATGTTCCACCAGTCCGGCGGCTGCTGCGACGGCAGCGCCCCCATGTGCTACCCGGCCGGCGAGTTCCGCACCGGCGCCTCGGACGTGCTGCTCGCCTCGCTGGAGGTCGACGGCGTGCCCGAGCCGGTCGAGTTCTGGATGTCCACCGCCCAGTGGGAGCTGTGGAAACACACCAGGCTCACGGTCGACGTGGTGCCCGGCCGGGGCAGCGGCTTCTCCCTGGAGGCCCCCGAGGGCGTCCGCTTCCTCATCCGCTCCCACCTGGCCCGCTGACTGTCCGAGATCTTCCAGCTCCCTGGCGCCGCGCCGGTGGGATGCTGACGCCGGTCCACATCGGAGCAGCATCCCACCACCGCCAGACAGGAGCCCGCGCATGCGCCCGGTCCGACAGCCTCTGCTCGCAGCCGGCCTCGCCACGCTCGCCACCGCCGCCACGCTCGGCCTCGCGCCGGGCGCCGCCGTCGCCGCCCCGGCCCCGAGGATCTCCGTCAACTGGTTCGGCGCCGCCGACGCCCGGGCACACACGGCCACGATCGGCGGCCGGTACGCCTGCGGTGCCGAGCGGGGCCTCGCGTACATCGAGGTCCACCTCGCCCAGCGCGTCCACCGGGGTTCGGTCACCGGCTTCGGGTTCGGCGTGATCGGGGCGTGCACCGACGACCGCACCGCCGGCGCCTGGACCGCGACCATCCCCGCCGACAAGGGCGCCTTCCGTGGCGGGCCCGCCACGGCCACGGCCCGCCTCGTCGTCGAACCCAACTCGCTCACGGAGACCACCGAACCGCTCCGCCTCGTCCCGCGCTGCCTCCGCCGCTGATGGTCAGGCGATCTGACGGAGGTCGTCCCCGTAGTCGAAGATGATGCGCAGCTTCGCGCCGAGCGCAGTCGCGTAGCGACTCAAGGTCGCCACCTCGTTCACGTCGAGGTCGCCGTTCTCGATCTGGCTGACCCGGCCCGGCGTGACCCCCATGAGCTCGGCGACCTGCCGCTGGGTGAGCCCCAGCCGCTTGCGCTCCTCCGCCAGGTGGAAGGCGCTCACCCAGGCCTCGGTCCGGGCCCGCTCAGCCTCATAGGCCGTGTCGTCGCCGCCGAGTTCGGCACGGACCTCATCCCAGTCGTAGAACTCCGTCACGACTCCCCCCTTCGCTCGCGCTCATTCTCGAGCCAAGCCTTGTACGCAACCTCCGCCACCGGGATGTTCTGCTGATACCACCGGCTCCAGTTGCCCGCCTTGTTGCCCGCCACGAGGAGCACCGCCTGCGACCAGGGGTCGAAGACGAACAGCACGCGGATCGCGACGTCGCGCCCCGATCGGGGCGCAGTTCCTTGAGGTTGCTGATGCTGCTGCCGCGGAGCGTGTCGACCAAGGGGCGGCCCAGACCGGGTCCGACCTCGGCCAACTTGTCCACAGCGACCCGCACGCTCTCGTACGACGCGGGATCACGCCGCCGCAGGTCGCGCAACCACTGGCGGACGTCACCGGTGACCCGGACCGACCACCGTCCCCCGTCAGCGCTCATGGGTCAACTATAGCTTGAGCTAAACATAATGGGAGGGTCAGCGGGCGTCGAGGAGGGGTTGGGTCGGGTTCCAGGGCTCGCCGCCGGCGGCGTCGCGGCGGCGGCGGGCGATGGCCGACAGCGCCTCCAGCACCACCCGGTTGCCCAGGTACGCGGTGATGTCGGCGTGGTCGTACGGCGGGGCGACCTCGACCACGTCCACGCCGACCACGGGCAGCTCGTAGCAGACGCGGCGCACCGCGTCGAGGAGCTGGCGCGAGGTGAACCCGCCCGGCTCGGGGGTGCCGGTGCCGGGAGCCATCCCGGGGTCGACCACGTCCACGTCGACGGAGAGGAAGACGCCCTCGCACTCGTCGGTGGCGATGGCGAACGCCTCCGAGAGGCACTCGTCCAGCCCGCGCGCCACCACCTCGGTCATCTCGTAGGAGCGCATCCGCTGGGCGGCCATCCACGACAGCGTCTCCGGCCCCGGCCAGTAGCCGCGCAGGCCGATCTGGAGGAAACGGTCGCCGCGCACGGCGCCGGACTCGATGAGCCGGCGCATCGGCTGGCCGTGTCCGTGCAGCGAGCCGAACTCGATGTCACCGGTGTCGGCGTGCGCGTCGAAGTGCACGAGGGACACCCGGCCGAGCCCGTGGTGCCGGGCCACCCCGGTGGCGTCCGGCAGGGCGATCGAGTGGTCGCCGCCCAGCACGATGGGGATGGCTCCCGCGGCGGCCACGGTGTGCACGGCGGTCTCCAGCGCGGCCAGCGAGCGCTCGATGTCGCCGGAGAACATCTCGACGTCACCGGCGTCGTAGACGCACAGGTCCCGCAGCCCGTCGACCCGCAGGGCCAGGGAGGGGCGGGAGCCGTCGTGCGGCAGGTAGCAGGCCTGACGGATGGCGGACGGGCCGAACCGGGTGCCCGGCCGGTGGGAGGTGCCCCCGTCGAAGGGCGCGCCGACGATCACCACGTCGGCGTCGGCGTACGTCACCGGCTCCTCCAGCGTGCACGGCGGCACGCCGAGGAACGTCACGTCGGGGCCGAACATCGGGCCGTAGCGAGTCATCGCTCCTCCATTCCCCAGGGTGAGCCGTAGCCGGTCAGCAGGTCCAGGAAGGGCACCGGGGGCAGGGCCTCGGGTCCCAGCACGCCGGTGCCGGACCAGGCACCGGTGGCCAGCAGTTCCAGCGCTACGACCGGGTTGACCGCGGTCTGCCAGACCACCGCCTGGTGGCCGTACTCGGCCATCGACCACTCGTTGTCGACGACGTGGTAGAGGTACACCCGCCGCGGCCGGCCGTCCACGCCGGTGCCGGTCACGTAGGTGCCGGCGCAGGTCTTGCCGCGCATCCGGTCGCCGAGCGTGGCCGGGTCGGGCAGGCAGGCCGCCACGACGTCGCGGGGCGAGACCGAAGCGCCGCGCACCGGCACGGGGCGCGTCGAGTCGAGGCCCAGCTTGTGCAGGGTCTTCAGCACCTCGATGAACTCGTCGCCGAGGCCGTACTTGAAGGTGACCCGCTTCGCCTTCACCCAGCGCGGGATGAGCAGCACCTCCTCGTGCTCCACGTTGACGCACTCGACCGGGCCGATCCCCTCGGGGAACTCGAACACCTCCGGCTCGGAGAACGGCGGGGTGGTGAACCAGCCCCGGTCGGCCTCCCAGACCACCGGCGGGTTCAGGCACTCCTCGATCGTGGTCCAGATGGAGAACGAGGGGGCGAAGTCGTAGCCGTCGACGGTGAGGTTCGCGCCGTCGCGTACCCCGATCTCGTCGATCTCGGCGAAGAGCTCGTCGGCGGCGTAGCGGGCGAAGACGTCGGAGAGGCCGGGTTCGACGCCGATGCCGCAGAGCGCCAGCCGGCCGGCCTCCGCCCAGGCGGAGGCGGCGGCGAACTGCTCGTCGCCGAGCTTCACCCCGGTCTGCGCGTGCGGCGCATCGGGGTGCGGCCGGGACAGCGACATGGCCATGTCCAGGTAGTCGGCGCCGGCGGCGAACGCGCCGTCGAAGATCGGCATGACGAAGCGCGGGTCGACCGCGTTCAGCACGTGGGTGATCCGGTGTTCCCGGCACAGCGCGGCGACCGCGTCGGCCGAGGAGGCGTCGACGGTCGCGGCGACGAACCGGTCGCCGTGGCCGGCCACCGCCCGCGCGGCGCGGGCGGGGTCGTGGTCGGCGACCACCATGGTCTCGAAGAAGGAACGGCGGGCGGCGATGGATACGGCGGCGGAGCCGACGCCACCGGCGCCGACGAGGAGGATACGCATCAGGAGTCGAACCCCAGTCCAAGACGGTCGAGAGTACGGAGCCAGAGGTTGCGCCGCCCCTCCCGCGCGTCGGCGCGGGCGAGCGACCAGCGGGTGAGATGGATGCCGGTGGCCCGGATCGGCTCCGGCGGGAACGGCAGCGGCTTGCGGCGGACCAGGTCGAGCCGGGTCAGCGGGGTCTCCTCCCCGCCGAGCAGGTCGAGCATCACCCGGGCGCCGAACCGGGTCGCCCCGACGCCGAGCCCGGTGAACCCGGCCGCGTACGCCAGGCGCCCCTCGTAGGCGGTGCCGAAGAACGCGCAGAACCGGGTGCAGGTGTCGATGACGCCGCCCCACCGGTGGCTGAAGCGCAACCCCTCAAGCTGGGGAAACGTCGTGAAGAAGTGCGACGCCAGGGCCGTGAAGGTGGCCTCGCGCTGCTCCAGTTCGGGGGCCATCCGGTTGCCGTAGTGGTAGACCGCGTCGTAGCCGCCGAACAGGATCCGGCCGTCGGCGGTGATCCGGTAGTAGTGGAACTGGTTGCCGGTGTCGGCCAGTCCCTGCCGGTTGCGCCAGCCGACGGCCTCCCGCTGAGCGGCCGTCAGCGGCTCGCTCATCAGCGCGTAGTCGTAGACCGGCACGAGCCAGGCGCGCAGCCGGCGCAGCAGCGGCGGGAACGCGTTGGTGGCCAGCACCACCTGCCGGGCCCGGACCGCGCCGGGCACGGCGTCCGGGCCGCCGGCCGTGGCCGCGCGCAGCGCCCCGCCGTCGCGGGCCAGCCCGGTGACCCGGGTGTGCTCATGGATGCGTACGCCGAGGTCGAGGGCGGCGCGGCGCAGCCCCCACGCCAGCTTCGCCGGGTCGAGCAGCGCCACCCGGTCCCGGTCCCACATCCCGCCCAGGTACGTCGGCGAGGCCACCTCGGCGCGCACCTCGTCCCGGTCGAGCAGCCGCACGTCGTGGCCGTACCGGCGGGCCAGCTCGGTGTCCTCCGCCAGCCCGGTGAGCTGGTACGGCTCGACGGCCACCGCCAGCTCGCCGGTGCGCTCGAAGTCGCAGTCGATGCCGTACTTGCCGACGGTGCCGGCGATGTCGTCCAGGTTCTCCCGGCCGAGCCGTTCCAGCTCGGCGATCTCGCCGGGCCACCGCTCGGCCCCGTTGGCGAGGCCGTGGGTGAGCGAGGCGGCGCAGAACCCGCCGTTGCGCCCGGACGCCGCCCAGCCGCAGGTGCCGGCGTCGACCAGGAGCACGTCCCGGTCGGGGTCGGCCTCCTTGGCGAGCAACGCCGTCCAGAGCCCGGAGTACCCGCCGCCGACCACCAGCAGGTCGGCGTCGTGCGGGCCGGCCAGCGGCGGCAGCGGGTCCGGCCGCTCCGGCCGGTCGAGCCAGTACGGGACGGGCGCGGCGTCAGCCAGCGCCCGGCCGGTATGCGGGAGTTTCATGACGCGCTCTTGGGAGCCCCGACGGCCGCGACGGGGGCCGCGAGAGCGGCGCGCCGGGCCCGCCGGCCGCGCAGCGAGCTGGCCCCGACCAGCAGCAACGCGATCGCGAACATCGCCGTGCCGATAACGTTGACCTGCGGCGGGATGCCCCGCTGGGCGGCACCCCAGACGTACATGGGGAAGGTGACCGTCGTGCCGGCGTTGAAGTTCGTGATGATGAAGTCGTCGAAGCTCAGCGAGAAGGCCAGCAGCGCGGCGGCCACGATGCCGGGCAGCACCAGCGGCAGCGTGATCCGCCGGAAGGTCTGCCACTCGCTGGCGTACAGGTCCATGGCGGCCTCCTCCAGCCGCCGGTCCATGCCGGCGAGCCGGGCCTTCACGGTGACCACCACGAACGACACGCAGAACATCACGTGCGCGATGACGATGGTCCAGAAGCCCTGGGGCACCCCGGCGGCCACGAAGAGGGCGAGCAGCGAGGTGCCCATCACCAGCTCCGGGGTGGCCATCGGCAGGAAGATCAGGCCGTTGATGCCGGACCGCCCGCGGAAGCCGTGCCGGACCAGGGCGAACGCCATGAGCGTGCCGAGGATGGTGGAGACCACGGTGGCGATGAGGCCGATCTCCATGCTGCGTACCACCGCGTCGCACATGTCGGAGGTGGCGCAGGGTTGGGCCCAGTTGTCCAGGGTGAACTCGTTGAAGTCGTAGGACAGGCGGCTGGACGGCCGGTTGAAGGAGAGACCGGCGACCACGAGGATCGGCAGCGAGAGGTAGCCGAGGACGAGCAGCGCGACGCCCATCACCCAGCGGTCGGCGAGCCAACGCTTCAGTTTCACAGCACCTCCTCCGTGCCGGCCTTGCGCAGGTAGACGAAGACGATCGCCAGGATCGCGGCCATGAGCAGGAACGACAGCGCGGCGCCCTGCGGGTAGTCGAGCCGGACCAGGAACGCCGAGTCGATGACGTTGCCGATCATGTATTCGTTCGGGGTGCCGAGCAGCTCGGCGTTGATGTAGTCACCGGTGGCCGGGATGAAGAAGAGCAACGTGCCGGCGATCAGCCCGGGCATCGACAGCGGCAGGGTGACCCGCCGGAAGGCGCGCAGCGGGCTCGCGTACAGGTCGCTCGCCGCCTCCAGCAGCCGCGGGTCGAGCCGCTCCAGGCTCGCGTACAGCGGCAGCACCAGGAACGGCAGGAAGTTGTACGTCAGGCCGAGCACCACCGCGAACGGGGTGGCCAGCAGCCGGCCGTCGGCCCCGAGCAGGTGCACGTCCCGCAGCAGGCCGACGAGCCAGCCGTTGTCGGACAGGATGGTCTTCCAGGCCAGGGTGCGGACCAGGAAGCTGGTGAACATCGGCGCGACCACGGCGACCAGCAGCAGGTTCTTCCACCGGCCGGCCTTCTGCGCGATCGCGTACGCCAGCGGGTAGCCCATGAGCAGGGCCAGCACCAGCGCGATCGCCGAGTAGACGAACGAGCGGGCGAAGTGCGGCCAGTACGCCTGCAACGCGGTCCAGTAGTTGCCGACCTCCCCGGTCATCGCGTAGCCGGTGGCCAGGGACCCGCTCGGGTCGTAGAGGCTGGCGGCGGCGAGCTGGAGCAGCGGCAGGACGAAGAAGACCAGCAGCCAGGCGGCGCCGGGCAGCAGCAGCAGGTACGGCAGCAGCCGGTTCCGCCCCCGCGAGGGCCCTGGCGGCGCGGCGGGCTGCCCCGCCGAGGTCGGTACGTGGGCCAGCGCGCTCATGACAGCGCACCCACCGGCGGCTCGTCGAACAGCGGGCTGGTCTGGTCGTCCTCGCCGGCCTCCCGGGGCAGCAGGAAGGCGTGCCGCGGGTCCCAGTGCGCGGTCACCGTGGCGCCGACGGGCAGCCGCCCCCCGACCCCGCTGTTCGCGGCGAACGCGGACAGCTCGCTGCCCCACGCCGTGCGCACCAGGTACTGGGTGCTCACCCCGACGTACGAGGCGTCGCTGACCACCCCACCGACGTGCTGGTGGCCGGCGGGCACCTCGTCGGGGCCGCCGACCAGGTGCAGCTTCTCGGGACGTACCCCGAGGAAGACCGGCCCCTGGTCGGTGCGGGCCCGGTCGGCGGGCACCGAGAAGCGCGCGCCGTGCGCGGTCACCGGCACGTCGTCGCCGCTGCGGCCGACGGCCTCGCCGGCCAGCAGGTTGGACTGGCCCAGGAAGTTCGCCACGAACGCGGTGGCCGGGTACTCGTAGATGTCGGCGGGTGCGCCGAGCTGCTCGATCCGGCCGGCGTTCATCACCGCGACCGTGTCGGCCATGGTCATGGCCTCCTCCTGGTCGTGGGTGACGTGTACGAAGGTGATGCCGACCTCGGTCTGGATGCGCTTCAGCTCGATCTGCATCTGCCGGCGCAGCTTGAGGTCGAGCGCGCCGAGCGGCTCGTCCAGCAGCAGCACCTGCGGGTGGTTGATGAGCGCCCGGGCCAGCGCCACGCGCTGCTGCTGGCCGCCGGAGAGCTGGGCCGGCTTGCGCCGGCCGTACCCTTCGAGCTGCACCAGGGCGAGCATCCGCTCGACCTGGTCGGTCACCTTGCGGATGCCGCGCCGCCGCAGCCCGAAGGCCACGTTCTCGTGGATGTCGAGGTGCGGGAAGAGCGCGTAGCTCTGGAACACGGTGTTCACCGGCCGCTTGTACGGCCGCAGCCCGGCGATGTCCCGGTCACCGAGCAGCACCTGCCCGCTGGTCGGTTCCTCCAGC
The DNA here is from genome assembly GCF_040609975.1 of Micromonospora sp. NPDC004551. NCBI lineage: Bacteria > Bacillati > Actinomycetota > Actinomycetes > Micromonosporales > Micromonosporaceae > Micromonospora > Micromonospora sp. NPDC004551. The sequence continues at coordinate 98,811 of NZ_JBEXLM010000023.1, forward strand.
CCGGCGATCATCCGCAGGGTGGTGGTCTTGCCGCAGCCGGACGCCCCGAGCAAAGCGAAGAACGAGCCCTGCGGGATGGTGAGGCTGAGGTCGTCCACCGCGGTGAAGATCCCGAACCGCTTGGTCAGGTTGGCCAGGCGCAGATCGCCGGCCGGTGTCTCGCGCTCCTGCGCCTTCGTGCTCATGTCTCTCACGCCCCGATGACCTGCTGGAACTTGGTCTCGTACTCCTTCTCCTGCTTCTCGTCCAGGGCCATGAACACCTTGGACTTCGACAGCATCGCGTCATCCGGGAAGATGAGCGGGTTGGCGGCCAGGTCGGGATCGATCTTCTCCATCTCGGCCTGCGCGCCCTTGACCGGACAGATGTAGTTGACGTACGCGGCGAGCTTCGCGGCGACGGCCGGGTCGTAGTAGTAGTTGATCAGCTCTTCGGCGTTGGCCTTGTGGGTGGCCTTGTTCGGCACCAGCATGTTGTCCGACCAGAGCATCACGCCGGACTCGGGCACCACGAACTTGATCTTCTCGTCCTCGAAGCCGAGCTGGATGACGTCGCCGGACCAGCCGATACAGGCGGCGATGTCGCCCTTGGCCAGGTCGGGGGCGTAGTCGTTGCCGGTGAACTTGCGGATCTGCTTGGAGTCCACGGCCTTCTTGAGCTTGTTCAGCGCGTCGTCGAACTGCGCCGGGGTGAAGTTGGCCGGGTCGTGACCGTTGGACTGGAGCAGCAGGCCCATGGTGTCCCGCATCTCCGACAGCGCGGTCACCTTGCCCTTCAGGTCGGGGCGGGTCAGCAACTCGTCGACCGTGCGGATCTCCTTGGCCACCTTGGCGTTGTAGGCGAGCCCGGCCAGGCCGGACTGCCACGGGATGGCGAGCTGGCTGTCCTTGTCGAAGGAGCGGCCGCGCAGCGAGGGCAGCAGGTTCGCCTCGACGTTGGGCAGCTTCGCCTTGTCGAGCTTCTGGATCCAGCCGAGCCGGATCATCCGGGCCGCCATCCAGTCGGTGAGGACCATGATGTCGCGGCCGGTGGTCTGACAGCCGGCGAGCTGGTTCTGCACCTTGCCGAAGAACTCGTTGTTGTCGTTGACGTCCTCGGTGTACGTCACCTGGATCCCGGACTTCGCGATGAACGCGTCCAGCGTGGGTCGCTTGGACTCGTCCTTCTCGTCCACGTCCATGTATTGCGGCCAGTTCGAGAAGGCCAGCTTCTTCTCGGTGGCGGAAAGATCGTCGCTCTTGCAACCGGCCTCGGTCTGCTGTGCGCCCTTGGTGCCGCAGCCGGCCAGCGTGCCCGCGGTGGCGAGCAGGGCGGCCGAGCCCAGGGTCCCGGTGAGCAGACCGCGCCGGGTGACGTGCCGGAGGGGACTACGCATGTGACGACTCCTCGGGGGGTCATCGTCGGCGGCGGGACGGGGGTGGCGCGCCGGCGGGAGGGTCAATGGCGATGGACGACTGATCCTGACATGAGGTGACGTGCCTTACAAGGGATTCCGTTGTGGGAATAGCCAAGGACCACGAAATACGCCAGACTGCGCCGGGGCACTACGCTCAGCACGAGGATTCGGACATGGGGAGCGGACGATGGCCAACCGGCAACTGGAGAACGGCAACGGCAGCCGTCGCGTGACCGTGCGTGAAGGCGCCAGCCACGCTCTGCTCGATGATGTGGCGAAGCAGATCATCGAACAACTCCAGGAGGACGGGCGGCGCCCGTACGCGACCATCGGCAAGGCGGTCGGCCTCTCCGAGGCGGCGGTGCGGCAGCGGGTGCAGCGCCTGCTCGACGCCGGGGTCATGCAGATCGTGGCCGTGACCGATCCCCTCCAGCTCGGCTTCCCCCGCCAGGCCATGATCGGCCTGCGCACCGACGGCGACCTGGAGAGCGTGGCCGACCGGCTGGCCGAGTTCGAGGAGATCGACTACGTGGTGATCACCGCCGGCTCGTTCGACCTGCTGGCCGAGGTGGTCTGCCGCAACGACGAGCACCTGCTGGAGATCCTCCAGAAGCTGCGCGGCGTGTCCGGCGTGGTCTCCACCGAGGCGTTCGTCTACCTCAAGCTGCGCAAGCAGACCTACAGCTGGGGCACCGCCTGATACGGATTCCGTTGCGGTGACATACGTCGCTCGCTGAATCCGTTGTCGTTGACGCCTGACACTTGCCTTATCGCCATTGACTGTGGGATAACCGTGGGCAGAGCGGCCGGTGTCACCCCTGACCGGCCCGAGACCCGATGGGGCTGACATGGCCAACGCCACCGACCACCTCTGGATGCACTTCACCCGGATGGCCAGCTACTCCGCCGGCGAGGTTCCGACGATCGTGCGCGGCGAGGGCGCGTACGTCTGGGACTCGCAGGGCCGCCGCTACCTGGACGGACTCGCCGGGCTCTTCGTCGTCAACGCCGGCCACGGCCGGACCGAGCTCGCCGAGGCGGCCGCCAAGCAGGCCGGCGAGCTGGCCTACTTCCCACTGTGGTCGTACGCCCACCCGAAAGCCGTCGAGCTGGCCGAGAAGGTCGCGGCACTGGCCCCCGGAGACCTGAACCGGGTCTTCTTCACCACCGGCGGCTCCGAGGCCGTCGAGGCGGCGTGGAAGCTGGCCCGGGCCTACTTCAAGCGCACCGGCCAGCCCAACAAGCACAAGGTGGTCAGCCGCTACATCGCCTACCACGGCACCTCGATGGGCGCGCTGTCGATCACCGGCCTGCCCGGCATCAAGAGCGACTTCGAGCCGCTCGTCCCCGGCGGCATCAAGGTGCCGAACACCAACTTCTACCGGGCCCCGGAGCACGGCGACGACCCCGAGGCGTTCGGCCGCTGGGCCGCCGAGGAGATCGGCCGCGCCATCGAGCGGGAGGGGCCGGACACCGTCGCGGCGGTCTTCCTGGAGCCGGTGCAGAACTCCGGCGGCTGCTTCCCGCCGCCGCCCGGCTACTTCCAGCGGGTGCGGGAGATCTGCGACGCGTACGACGTGCTGCTGGTCAGCGACGAGGTGATCTGCTCCTGGGGCCGGCTCGGCGAGTACTTCGGCGCCGTCCGCTACGGCTACCAGCCCGACATCATCACCACGGCCAAGGGCATCACGTCCGGCTACGCCCCGCTCGGCGCGATGATCGCCAGCGAGCGGCTCATGGAGCCGTTCCTCACCGAGACCGGCATGTTCGCGCACGGGGTGACCTTCGGCGGCCACCCGGTCTCCTGCGCGGTGGCCCTGGCCAACCTGGAGGTCTTCGCCCGCGAGGACCTGGTCGGCCACGTCCGCGCCAACGAGGCCGCCTTCCGGTCCACCCTGGAGAAGCTCAACGACCTGCCGATCGTCGGCGACGTCCGGGGCGACGGCTACTTCTACGGCATCGAACTGGTCAAGGACAAGGCCACCCGGGAGACGTTCGACGAGGCCGAGTCGGAGCGGCTGCTGCGCGGCTTCCTCTCCACCGCGCTCTTCCAGGCCGGGCTCTACTGCCGCGCCGACGACCGGGGCGACCCCGTGGTACAGCTCGCGCCCCCGCTGATCGCCCAGCAGCAGCAGTTCGACGAGATCGAGCAGATCCTGCGCGCCGTGCTGACCGAGGCATGGTCGCGCCTCTGACCGGCGGCCCGGACGGGGCCGGCTCCCGGGACACCGGGGGCCGGCCCCGCGCCGTCGGAACCGCCGGACCCGGGGACCGGATCCCCGCGCCGACCGCCGTCGGGGGCACCGACCGGACCCGGGTACGCCGGTTGCCCGACCTCGCCGTCCACGACCGCGCCACGCTGCACGCCGTGCTCGACGCCGGCCGGGTCGCCCACCTGGCCGTCGCCGACGGCGGCCAGCCGTACGCGCTGCCCGTGGCCTACGCGCGGGACGGGGAGCGGGTGCTGGTGCACGGCTCCACCGGCAGCCGACTGTTCCGGCACCTCGCCGCCGGCGCACCGGCCTGCCTCACCGTCACCCTGCTCGACGGGCTCGTGCTGGCCCGCAGCGCCTTCGAGTCCTCGATGAACTACCGCTGCGCCATGGTGCTCGGCACCCTCACCGCGCTCACCGGCGAGGCGAAACAGGCCGCGCTGCACCGCCTCTCCGAGCACCTGCTCCCCGGCCGCTGGGCGGAGATCCGGCCGCCCACGGCGAAGGAGCTGGCCGCCACGCTGGTGCTAGCCCTGCCGCTGGACGAGTGCTCCGTGAAGGTCAGCGCCGGCCCGCCCGACGACCCCGAGGACGACCTCGACCGGCCGGTCTGGGCCGGGGTGGTGCCGGTCGTCGAGACGTTCGGGGTCCCGCAGCCCGACCCGAAGCTGCGCCACGACCTGCCCCCACCGGAGTGGTGATGCGCTACCAGGACCTGTCGTACTGGCTGTCCAGCGTGGACGAGCCGCTGACCCCGCGCCCCGGCCTGCCGGGCGACACCGATGCCGACGTGGTGATCGTGGGCGCCGGCTACACCGGGCTGTGGACGGCGTACTACCTCGCCGCCGCCGACCCGGCCCTGCGGATCGTCGTGCTGGAGAAGGAGATCGCGGGCTACGGCGCCTCCGGTCGCAACGGCGGCTGGTGCTCGGCCCTCTTCCCCACCTCCCTGCCCGCGCTGGCCCGCCGGCACGGCCGGGACCGGGCGCTGGCCATGCAGCAGGCCATGCACGAGACCGTCCGCGAGGTCGGCCGGGTGATCGCGGCCGAGGGGATCGACTGCGACTGGCGGGCCGGCGGCACGGTGGTGCTGGCCCGCACCGAGGTGCAGCTCGGCCGGGCCCGGGCCGCCGTCGCGGAGGCCCGCGAGCACGGACTCGCCGACGCCGACCTCGTGCTGCTCGACGCCGCCGAGGCCGCCGCCCGCTGCCACGCCGAGGGGGTACGCGGCGGCACGTACACCCCGCACTGCGCGGCCGTACACCCGGCGAAGCTGGTCCGCGGCCTGGCCACGGCGGTGGAGCGCCGGGGCGTACGCGTCTTCGAGCGGACCCCGGTGACCGCGCTGCGGCCCGGGACTGCGGTGACCCCGGCCGGCGTGGTGCGCGCGCCCGTGGTGGTCCGGGCGACGGAGGGCTTCACCCCGGCTCTGCCCGGCCAGCGGCGGGCCGTGGCGCCGGTCTACTCGCTCATGGTGGCCACCGAGCCGCTGCCCGAGGCGACCTGGGCGCAGATCGGGCTGGCCGAGCGGGAGACCTTCTCCGACTACCGGCACGTCATCATCTACGGCCAGCGCACCGCCGACGGCCGACTCGCCTTCGGCGGGCGGGGCGCCCCCTACCACTACGGCTCCCGGATCCGCCCCGACTTCGACCGGGAGCCGCGCGTCTTCGCGGCGCTGCGCCGAGTGCTCGGCGAACTGTTCCCGGTGCTCGGGCCGGAGGTGCCGGTGACGCACACCTGGGGCGGGCCGCTCGGCGTGGCCCGGGACTGGGCCGCCTCGGTGGGCCTGGACCGCTCGACCGGACTCGCCTGGGCGGGCGGCTACGTCGGCGACGGCGTCGGCACCAGCAACCTGGCCGGCCGCACCCTGGCCGACCTCATCCGCGGCGAGCAGACGGATCTGACCGCCCTGCCCTGGGTCAACCACCGCTCCCCCAGATGGGAGCCGGAGCCCCTGCGCTGGCTGGCGGTCAACGCCGGCCTCAAGGTCATGTTCTCCGCCGACGAGGCAGAACAGCGCACGAACCGCCCGTCCCGCCGAGCGAAGGCCTTCTCCCACCTCCTGGGCCACTGACCCGCCAGCCTCTGGCCATCGTTGATCAAGAGGTTTGCGTCAGCACGGCGCGAGATCTTGACGCAAACCTCTTGATCAACGCCGAGGGCCGGGGCCGGACCGGGCGTGGGGGTGGGTCAGTGGTTGGGGGGGATGACGCGGAGGTGGCCTCGGCGGCCCTGTTGGTGGGTCTGCGGGGCCGGGTTCTCGTCCGACGGGGGGCGTGGGGGTGCCGGGCGGGCGGCCTCGCGGACCGCCTCGGCCAGGGCGACCAGGTCGTCGGTGGTGGGCGGCGGGGGCTCGAACTCGCCCTCGTGGCGCACCACGTCCCAGCCCCGGGGCGCGGTGAGGTTGCGCGCGTGCGGCTCGCACAGGTCGTACGTGTGCGGCTCGGCGAACGCGGCGAGGGGGCCCACCACGGCCGTGGACTCGTTGTAGACATAGGTCAATGTGGCGACCGCTTGCCGGGGGCAGCCGTTACGGGAGCAGCGCCGTGGTGACCTCACGGCGGCAGGGTATCTCCATTACCGGGTGCGGCGCACCGCTTCGCGTTGCGACACGCCCGTCATGGTGATCACAATTCGTCCGATCGGCGCGTCGGCGCGCCCGGCCGGCGGCGTGACGGCGGGGGACCCCGGCGCGGGGGCTACCCTGTGCGTCATGACGAGCCCGGAAAACCGCCGCCCCGGCTCCGGCCGGCGCACCCACCGCGACCGCCACGGGCGGGGGCTGCGGGGGCGGCTGGTGCCGGCCACCGTGCCCCTGGCCCGGACCAAGGCCGAGGTCTTCGACGACCTGGTGCTCGACACGGTGGAGACTCTCGAACGCCGCTTCGCGAAGGAACTGGCCGGGGTCGAGTTCGCCGTCGAGGACGTCCCACCGGACCTGAACGTCTACGACTCGGACGTGCTGGAGGACGGCGAGGTCCCGCTCGCCCGGCTGCTGCCGGGGCGCCCCGGCCGGCAGGAGGTGCCGCCGCGGATCGTGCTCTACCGGCGGCCGCTGGAGTTCCGGGCCATGGACCGCGAGGACCTCGCGGACCTCGTCCACGACGTGATCATCGAGCAGGTGGCGAACCTGCTCGGAGTCGATCCCGACGAACTGGCCTGAGCCGCCGCCGGGCCGACCGCCACGCGTCGCCGCCGGTCCCGGCCGGCCCCCGCCGGCCGGGTCACCGGCCCCGGACCCCGGGCGGCCCCCACCGCCCCGGTCCGGTACGTGCGTCAGGCGGCGACCCGCCGCTTGAGCTTGCGCCGCTCCCGCTCGGAGAGCCCACCCCAGATCCCGAACCGCTCGTCGTGACCGAGGGCGTATTCGAGACATTCCGTCTTCACTTCACACCGCGAGCAGATGCGCTTCGCCTCGCGGGTCGAGCCGCCCTTCTCGGGAAAGAACGCCTCCGGGTCGGTCTGCGAGCAGAGCGCCCGCTCCTGCCACTCCGGCGCGTTTCCGAGCAGGTCGGCCACCTCGAGCTGGCCGTCCATCCGTTGCCTCCTTGTCGCGCACCGGCGTCATCGCCGCTGCAACCCCCCACGCGAAAGGCGTGCTTGTTCGTCCGGTCACAATTTGTTGCGTTCCGCGCGAACAACCCCATTCAAATTACACGCGTGTAATGCGTGCGCCGTCAAGCCAAACTTGATAATGGAGTCGCCCTCCCGACACGTTCCGGGCGGCCGTCGTGGCCACCCGACCCTCGCAACCTGCCCTATCGATTCAGACCCCGGACGAGTAACGCCTTCCCCGGCGAGTTGCTCGAAGTTTTCTGCCGTGGCGCACCGGTGTGGACACCGCCGGCGGCCCCCCGGTGGAGGCTTCCGGTGGACCGCACCCGGACGGTCGTCGTGACGCCGTCCAAGATCAGCATTTGGTGGGGGCAAGGTTAACCCGACGCGAGCGGTACCGCCCGTCGAGGCCCGGAACGCCGACCGCGCCCCGCCCAGGATGTGGACGAGGCGCGACGGTGCGGCGGCCCGGGCGGTCAGTCGGCGCCCCGGGGTGAGCTGGCCGGCCAGACGAATTCGGCGATCGCGCCGCCGGTGACGGAAATCGCCCCGGCGGGGGTGACGCCGTCCCACCAAACGGTATAGAGGCCGGCGGCCAGGTCCGGGTAGACGGCGGTGTGGACGACGCCGTCGCGGACGTGCCGTTCGCGTACGGCCGAGTGGGTCCGGGGTCCGTCCCGGTCGGCGCGGCTGATCTCGATCTCCCGGCCGTGCAGCTCGCGTCCGGTGTGGATGATCAGGGCGCCGGAGTCGCCGCCCAGATCGAGCACGACGCTGCCGCTGTGCGACGGGCCGAGGGTGTGGTGCTGGTCGGGCACGGGTCCTCCCCCGCTCAGGACTTCTTCGCCGGCGGGTTGGCGAACCCGTCGTACGGCGTGCCGAGGAACGGGAAGTCGCCGAGGAAGGGCGCGGTCACGTCGGCGGCGCTGAGCCCCGGGGTGACCGCGGCCGCCGCCGCGTCCGGCTTGAACGTCCGGTCCACCAACGGCACGGTCAGTCCGGCGATCGCCCGCAGCGCGATGGTCACCACGTCGTCACCGACGCGGCGGCCGTTCGGGAAGCCCGCCAGGTCGCCGCCGAGCACCCCGAACCGGTCCGGTCTGCGGCTGGGCTTGATCGCCGTGTTCAGCCGCAGCATGTCGGCCTGCAGGTCGCCCGTGGTGTTGGCGAAGCCGTCGATCAGCCCGGCCGGCACGCCGGTGAGCAGGATCGCCACCAGGTCGGCCCGCGGCTTCTTCGACCTGTTCAGCGCCTCCAGGTTGGGAAACACGCCCGGGTAGAGCGCGGGCAGCAGCGCGGCCAGCTCGGGATGCTCGACGAACTGGGCGAACCGCTTGTCCTCCGTGGGCGGCAGCGTGTTCCACAGGTCCTTCCTGGACATCGGCACGACGACCTCGTTGAACAGCGGGTTGCCCAGCCGGGAGACCTGGGTGAAGGGGCCGGCGGCGGTGTCCGCGGCCACCCGGTCGCCGAGCACCCGGACCTGCTGCCGCGAGGCGGTCGTCCACACACCGATCGTGGAGGCGCGGTCGGCGTAGCCGTAGCGGCCGGCCTTGCGCCGGACCTTGGCGAGCGGCACCTGCACGGCGATGCTGTGCACGTTCAGCCGGTCCAGCGCGTTGACCGGCTCGCCCTCGGTCCTGAACAGCTTCTTCCCGGCCACGTGCAGCTGCTGGAAGGGCCGCAGCGTACCGAGGTCGAAGACCGCACCCAGGTCGACGAAGAAGCCGTCGGCCCGCTGACCGGCGAAGACCTTCTCCCCGGTCGACAGCCGGAACGTCGCCTGCCGCACCAGGTCGGCGTACTTCGGGGTCGACAGCGGCCCGACGTTGCACGGCGGGCAGGGCAGCTTGTGCGCCAGCACGTGCTCGCGGCCGTCGGCCACCCGGGTCAGCCGGTAGAACTGCCGCCGGTTCCAGTTCCTGCTGTCCAGCGACTCGATCGGCCCGGTGTTGTAAAGAAAGCTGTTCGGATTCGTGATCTCGGTGGTGAATTCGAAACGATAGGTGACATCCGGATAACCGTCGCCGTCGTTGTCGACGTGAATCTCGTACCGGACGTCGTCGCCGAACTCGAAGAAGTTGGGGCCGCCGGAGGGAAGCTGCACCGGAACGTAGTTGGCGATCAAGGTGACCGTGTCGGGCTGGCTCGGGCTGACGAACGCGTACAGGTCGGAGCTGTCGGCGACCGGATCCTTGGCTATCTCCGGGGCCTCACGGTGAGAGGACATGGCGGACCACACCTTCGTCGGGTAACGGAAGTCGGGGACCGGCGCCGGAGCCCGCGCCGGGCGGGGCCGCGCCGGTGGCGCGGAGGCGGTCAGCGCCGGGCGGCGCGGACCAGACGGTCGGCCAGGCCGCGGTCGCGTACCTGGATCCGGGTCGTGCCGACGAAGACGTCCAGCGCGCCGGAGGCCGCGTCGCGGAGGTGGACCACGATCGGCTCGTCACGCCGGCCCGCCGAGGGGGCGTTCTGCGCGGCGGACAGGCCCGGCACGGTGAGGGCGGCGGCGCCCAGGGTGGCGCTCGCGGCGGCGGTCAACGTCTGCCGGCGGGTCAGTCGCGGCCAGGGCCGCCGCTTCGGCTCATCAGTGGTCATGGGCAACCTTTCCGGGCCGGCGCCGCAGCGCCCACGGTGGACCCGGGAACCGGACGCCGCCGGGTGCCCCGGGCCTGGGGTCACCGGCGGCGGTCCTCGCCGAAACCGCCGCCGGCATCCACTGGTACGGCCGGCGGCAGGGAAAGGTTCGACGCTACGCGCCGACGTGACCGTACGCGGTCGTCCGCTTGCGGAACGGCCGGCCCGCCGCCGCCGCGATGGCCCGGAGCTGCTCCTCGGTACGGGCCGAGCCGTTGCCCGAACCGGCCATGCGGGAGATGGTCTCCTCCATGAGGGTGCCGCCCAGGTCGTTGCAGCCACCCTGGAGCATGGCGACCGTGCCGGCGTCGCCGAGCTTCACCCAGGAACACTGGATGTTGCCGATCCGGCCGTGCAGCAGCAGCCGTGCCATCGCGTGCACGACCCGGTTCTCCCGCCAGGTGGGGCCGGGCCGGGCGATGCCGGCCAGGTAGATCGGCGCGTTGGTGTGCACGAAGGGCAGCGCCACGAACTCGGTGAAGCCGCCCGTGCGGTCCTGCACGCCGGCCAGCACCCGGAAGTGGGCCAGCCACTGGCCGGGGTGGTCGACGTGGCCGTACATCATGGTGGAGCTCGACCGGATGCCCAGCTCGTGGGCCGTGGCGACCACCTCGACCCAGGCGGCGGCCGGCAGCTTGCCCTTGGTGAGCACCCAGCGCACGTCGTCGTCGAGGATCTCCGCGGCGGTGCCCGGGATGGTGTCCAGGCCGGCCTCGCGCAGCTGGAGCAGCCACTCCTTCACCGGCACGCCCGCCTTCGCGGCGGCGGTGACGATCTCCATCGGGGAGAAGGCGTGCACGTGCATCCCCGGCACCCGCGCCTTGATCGCCCGGACGATGTCGGCGTAGCCGGTCACCGGCAGCTTCGGGTCGATGCCACCCTGGAGGCAGACCTCGGTGGCGCCGGCCGCCCACGCCTCCTCGGCCCGGTCGGCGACCTGCTCAAGAGAGAGCCGGAACGCGTCGGCGTCGCTCTCCCGCTGGGCGAAGGCGCAGAACCGGCAGCCCACGTAGCAGACGTTGGTGAAGTTGATGTTGCGGTTGACCACGTAGGTGACGTCGTCGCCGACCGCGTCCCGGCGGACGTCGTCGGCGATCCGGCACAGCTCGTCCAGCGCCGGGCCGTCCGCGCCGAACAGCGCCAGCGCCTTCGCCTCGTGGGCCGCCTCCAGCAGCGCGGCCGGGTCGTCGGCGGCCAGCCGCAGCCCGGCGCGCAGGTCGGGGTCGCTCGTCACGGCGGCCGGGACGACCACCTTCGCGGCCACCTCCGACCAGTCGCCGTAGACGTCGTCGAAGTCGCCCCGCCGGTCCCCGGTCCGCCCGGTGGTGTCGATGGTGACGTGCAGGTCGGTCCGCCCGCCGAACACCTCCTCCGGCTCCTGCCAGGGCCGGCCCACCGGGCGGGCCGCCTCGACGGCCAGCCCGGTCTCCGGGTCGGCCAGGGCGGTGACGTGCGGCAGCAGGCGCGGGTCGAGCCACGGGTCGCCGGCCCGGACGTACTCGGGGTAGACGGTCAGCCGCTCGCGCAGGGTGAAGCCGGCCTGCCCGGTGCGCCGGGCCAGCTCGTCGAGCTGCGGCCAGGGGCGCTCCGGGTTGACGTGGTCCGGCGTGACCGGCGAGACGCCGCCCCAGTCGTCGATGCCGGCACGCAGCAGCAGGTCGTACTCGCCCTCGATGAGGTTCGGCGGGGCCTGGATCCGGGCCTTCGGGCCGAGCAGCACCCGGGCCACCGCCACCGTGGCGGCCAGATCGTGCAGCTCCGCGTCGGGCATGCCGCGCATCGCGGTGTCCGGCTTGGCGCGGAAGTTCTGCACGATCACCTCCTGGAGGTGGCCGTACTCCCGGTGGGTCCGGCGGATGGCGAAGAGCGCGTCGACCCGCTCGGCCAGGGTCTCCCCGATGCCGATCAGCAGCCCGGTGGTGAACGGCACGCCGACGCGGCCGGCGTCGTCGAGCACCCGGAGCCGTACCGCGGGCTCCTTGTCCGGCGAGCCGTAGTGCGGGCCGCCCGGCTCGGACCAGAGCCGGGTCGCCGTGGTCTCCAGCATCATGCCCATGCTCGGCGCGACCGGCTTGAGCCGTTGCAGCTCCGACCAGGACAGCACGCCCGGGTTGAGATGCGGCAGCAGGCCGGTCTCCTCCAGCACCGCCACGGCGCAGGCGCGCAGGTAGTCGAGGGTGGAGTCGTAGCCCCGCTCGTCCAGCCACCGCCGGGCCGCCGGCCAGCGCTCCTCGGGCCGGTCCCCGAGGGTGAACAGCGCCTCCTTGCAGCCCTGCGCAGCGCCCTCCCGGGCGATGGCGAGGACCTCGTCCCGCTCCAGGTAGGCGGCGGGCAGCCGGTGCGGCACCGTGGCGAAGGTGCAGTAGTGGCAGCGGTCCCGGCAGAGCCGGGTCAGCGGGATGAACACCTTCTTGGAGAAGGTGACGACGCCCGGCCGGCCGGCCTCCCGCAACCCGGCGTCGCGGATCTCGCCGGCGATCCGGAGCAGTTCGTCCAGCGCCGCGCCGCGCGCGGTCAGCAGTGCGCTCGCCTCGGCCACGTCCAGCGCCCGGCCCGTGGCGGCCCGCCCCAGCGCCCGCCGGACACTCGCCTCGGTCGGCACGGGCTCGCTGCGATCAACCATCCGCCCAGCCTATGCGCTGGCCGGTACGACGCCGCCCGCCCCCGGCCAGGAGGCGAGGACGGGCGGCATCGGAAGGCTCAGCGCGGGAAGTTCGGGTCCTCCCGGTCGAAGCGCTGGGTGCGGTCGCCGTCGGGCGGGAGCGGCTGGCCCGGGTCGGCCGGCTGGCGCGGGATCGCCTGGGTCGGGTCCGCCGACGGCGGCTGCCCGAACGGCGGCGCCGGGTGCGGGGCGCCGCCGTAGGGAGGCGCGGACTGCGGGCCCTGCTGCGGGGCACCGAAGGGCGGGCTCGACTGCGGGGCACCGAAGGGCGGGCTCGACTGCGGGGCGTGCGGCGGGGCGGCGTTGAACGGCGGCGCCGACTGCGGCGGGCCGTACGGGCCGGGCTGCGGGTAGCCGCCCGGCTGCGCGGGCACGCCGGGGTACCCGCCCGGAGCGGGATAGCCCCCGGGCTGGCCGGGCACCGGGCCCGGCTGCTGCGGCCAGCCGGGCTGCGCCTGGCCGTAGACACCGGGCTGGGGCTTGGGCTTCGCGACGTAGTAGAGGGTGCGCCAGATCTTGAACACCACGAACGCGGCGACCGCGAAGACGGCCAGCCAGGCCACCCGGGTGAGCAGGCCGAGGAAGGCGTCCAGCACCTCGCCGTCGGTCAGCCGGCCGACCACCCAGATCAGGAAGGTCAGCGCGCCGAACGCCGCGCCGACCGCGTACTCGACAAGCGCGACCTGGGTGATCAGTTTCGCCTTCGGCAGCACCGGGCGAACGTGGGTGGCGAGCAGCACGGCCAGCACCGGGAGGACGGTCGACTCCAGGCCGACGAAGGCGAAGAACGTGCTGCCGGCCCGGCCGGTGAACGTGCTGTAGTCGTCGACCGGCACCAGCAGGCGCAGCAGGCCGACGAAGAGCAGCACGGCGTTCGCGCCGAGCAGGACGAGCGCGGCCAGTTCGCGCAGCGGCTTGGTCAACTGGCTGGCCTGCGTGGTGTCGCCGGACGCGGGCTCGGCGGGGCTGGTCACGGACTCCCCCTCGGGACGAAAACGGACAGTTGCCGACGTGAGCGTAGTCTCTCCGGCCACCGGGCGATCGACGGCGGCGCGTGCGGAAGGATGGACGTCATGCGCATCGTGGTTCTGACCGGCGGTATCGGGGGCGCCCGGTTCCTGCTCGGCGTCCGGGCGTACGCCCGGGAAGTGGGGGCCGAGGTGACGGCCGTGGTCAACGTCGGCGACGATCTGCTGCTGCACGGGCTGAAGGTCTGTCCCGACCTGGACAGCGTGATGTACACGCTGGGTGGCGGCGCCGACCCGGAGCGGGGCTGGGGCCGGGTGGGCGAGACCTGGACGGTCAAGTCCGAGCTGGCCGCCTACGGCGCCGAGCCGTCCTGGTTCGGCCTGGGCGACAAGGATCTCGCCACCCACCTGGTGCGCACCACCATGCTCAACGCCGGCTACCCGCTGTCCCAGGTCACCGAGGCGCTGGCCACCCGCTGGCAGCCCGGCGTACGCCTGCTGCCGGCCACCGACGACCGCCTGGAGACGCACGTCGTCGTGAGCGGGAGGAGTGAGCTTGCGAGCCCCGCAGTCGCGAACAGTGCCGGCGCAGCGGACCTCGACGGCGGCCAGCGGGCGATCCACTTCCAGGAGTGGTGGGTGCGCCACCGGGCGGACCTGCCGACGCACCGGTTCGTCTTCGTGGGGGCGGAGGCGGCGAAGCCGGCGCCCGGGGTGCTGGAGGCGATCGGTGCCGCCGACGTGGTGCTCGTGGCGCCCAGCAACCCGGTGGTGAGCGTCGCCCCGATCCTGGCCGTGCCGGGGCTGCGCGACGCGATCGTCGACGGGCCGGCCCCGGTCGTCGGGGTGTCCCCGATCATCGGCGGCGCGCCGGTCCGCGGCATGGCCGACCGCTGCCTGTCCGTGCTCGGCGTCGAGTGCAGCGCGGCCGGCGTGGGCGGCCTCTACGGCGGCCGGTCGGCGGGCGGCCTGCTCGACGGCTGGCTGGTCGCGCCCGAGGACGAGGGCACCGTGGTGCCGGAGGTGACCGTGCGGACGGCGCCGCTGCGGATGACCGACGAGGCGGCGACGACGGCGATGGTCCGGGCCGCATTGGAGCTGATGTGAGGCTGGAGATCCTGCCGGTGCTCGGCATCGGCGACGTGACCGAGGGCGACGACCTGGCGGCGCTGATCGCCACCGCCGCGCCCTGGCTGCGCGACGGCGACGTGCTCGTGGTGACGAGCAAGATCGTGTCGAAAGCGGAGGGCCGGCTCGTCGACGTGCCGGCCGACGGGCCCGAGCGGCTCGCCGCGCGGGACGAGGTGCTGGCCGGGGAGACCGCCCGGGTGGTGGCCACCCGTGGCACGACCCGGATCGTGCAGACCCACCACGGGTTCGTGATGGCCTCCGCCGGCATCGACGCGTCCAACGTGGACAAGACCCGGCTGGTGCTGCTGCCCAAGGATCCGGACGCCGCCGCCCGCGCGCTGCGGGCCGCGCTGCGCGAGCGGTACGACCTCGACGTGGCGGTCATCGTCAGCGACACCATGGGCCGGCCGTGGCGCAACGGGCTCACCGACGTGGCGCTCGGGGTGGCCGGTATGCCGGCGATCCGCGACCACCGGGGCGAGATCGACCCGTACGGCAACGAGCTCCAGCTCACCCAGATGGCCGTGGTGGACGAGCTGGCCGGTGCCGGCGAACTGATCAAGGGCAAGTGCGACCAGGTGCCGGTCGCGGTGATCCGCGGTTACCTGGGCGAGACCCGGGACGACGACGAGGGCGCCCGGGCGCTGGTCCGGGACGCGTCGCTGGACCTCTTCTCCCTGGGCACCGCCGAGGCGCGCGCCGCCGGCCTGCGGGAGGCGGCCACCCTGGCCGACGGTCCCGGCCCGGCCCCGGCCGACCCGGCCGCCGTCGACCGGGCGATCGCCGCGGTCGCCGAGGTGATCGCGCCCGGCACCGTCCTCACCCACGTCACCGACCAGGAGGTACGCGCCGGACTGGTCGCCACCGTGCCCGGCTGGCCGGCGTCGGCCACCGGCCTGGTGCTCGGTGCACCGCCCGCCCCGGTGGACCCGGCGGATCTGGTGCGTTTCGGCGCCGACCTGCAACGGCTGCGCGCCGCGCTGGCCGCCGAGGGGATCTCGTCGGCGCTGCTCCCGCCGCCGCCGGGAAGCACCGCGAGCGCGGCCCTCGCCGTCTGATCCGTGCCCGCCGCCCGGCCTCGGCGTCGCCGGGCGGCGGCTCAGGCGTCGAGGACGGCGCGGCCGAGCGGCGTCAGGGTGTGCAGGACCATGTTGCGGTCGCGGCGGCTGACCAGCAGGCCGGCGTTGCGCAGCACGGCGGTGTGCTGGCTGGCCGCGGCGGCGGAGATGCCCAGCCGGCGGGCCACCTCACCGGTGGTGCAGCCCTCGTCGGTGGCCTCCAGCACGGCCGCCCGGGTCCGGCCGAGCAGGGCGGCCAGCGCGTCCCGCTGCGCGGCGTCGGCGTCGCCGCGGGCACCCGACTCGGGCATCAGGCCGCCGAGCCGGTCGACGGGATAGACCAGCACCGGCGGCAGGCTCGCGTCGAGGAGCGCGACCGGGGTGCGCGCGCAGAAGAACGAGGGGACCAGCAGCAGCCCTCGCCCGTCGAGGTGCAGTTCCCGGCTGTCCGGGTAGTCGAGCACCTCCAGCACCCCGTCGACCCAGCGCATGCTCGGCCGGAGGCTGTTCAGCAGCCCTTCGGCGCCACCGTCGAGCATGGCCCGGGCTCGGCGGGCGCGGTCCGCCTCGACGGCGGCCTGGATCCGCGACCAGTACGGGGTGACGGCCAGCGACTGGTACCGGACCATCGAGTCGGTCAGGTGGTGCAGCACGTCGGGCTCGCCGCGGGCCAGGGCGCTCGCCGACGACGGCAGCAGATTCTCCTCGGCGAGCAGGGTGAGGTCGCGGCGGAGCAGGTCGACCGGGGTGCTCCGGACCGCGTCCAGCCCGGCGTCGAGGCCGTCCTTGCTGGCGTAGGGGGTGAGGAAGTCGGGGAAGTAGCCGCGGGGCGGGTTCAGGGCGAGCAGCAGGCGGTAGTTCTCGGCGGTGTCCGTGCGCAGCCCGCGCGCCACGGTGCGTCGCCATGCGGTCAGCAGCGGATCGCGCGTGCGGCCCTGGAGCAGGTGCAGGCTGAGGACCAGTTCCCAGACGGGGTCCGCGGCAGGGGCCACCCTGGTCCGCAGGATGTCCTCGCGGGAGAAAATGATCTTCAGCATGGAGCTCTCCAGGGGCGGACCGAGGAGGTGTCCGCCACGCTGAGCACTGTACCCGGCGGCACTTATCTCCATCTTTAAGCGTGGGATGAAAAACCTCGACGGTTCCCGGCCGGGTTGGGCAGACTTCCCCTAGCCCGCCGATGCCGGGGCACGGCACCGCCGACCCGGTCGTCGGTCAGCGGGCGCGCCGGTCGGCCGGACGGCACCACGAGGGTCTGCGGCTGTTCTCCGTAGAGGTGTCGTCCGGCGACCGCTCAGCCGAACCAGAGCGCCACCCGGTGGTCCTCGTCGGTGACGTACCAGCAGCGCCCGTCCAGCTCGGCCAGCCCCTCCACGTGGTGGAACGGCGCCAGCTCGGCCACCAGCTTCCCCGCCACCCGGGCGTCCGGGCCGACGTCGTGCCGGAACCGTACGTGCCGCGAGGTCACCGGGCCGCCGTGCGGATGCTCGTCCAGCAGCACCGAGCCCTTGCCGATCGCGTCGATCGAGCCGATCACCGCCGCGTAGCCGCCGTCTGGCGTCGGCGCGACGGCCCGGAAGCCGGTCAGCGCGCCCGCCGGGGTCACCCCGGTCAGCGCGTACGCCCCGACGGCGCGCGGCCAGCCCGACCGCTCCGGCCCGCCCGCGCCGTCGGCGGCGAACATGTCCGGCACCCCGGCCAGCTCGACCAGGATCGGCTCACCCTCGGCGGTGACCGGGAAGCGCAGCCCGAGCAGCACCGTCCCGCCCGGGGTGAAGGCCGCCGCCTCGACGTTGATCGGCAGGTCGTCCTCGGCCAGCCGGCTCACCCAGCTCTTGGCCCGGGCGGTGCCCCGGGCCAGGGTCTCCACGATGAACCGTTGCCGGACCCGGTCCCCGGGCGGCAGCGGGGTCAGCGGTGCGGCGGCGAGGGCGTCGTTGACCGCGCGGTGCAGCCGGAACCGGTTGCGCACCACGTGCAGCGGCAGCGTCCCCTGTGCGGCGTCGTCCTCCCGGAACCGGGCCACGAACGCCCGGCGGGGGCGTAGCGGACCGGCCTTCGAGCCGAAGTGCGAGCCGAAGACGTACACCCAGCCGTCGTGGTGGGCGAGCGCCTCGCCGTCCTCGGTGCGGCCGTTCTCCCGGCCCGCGTCGGCGGCCACGTGGTGCGCCACCCACTCGCCGTCCGCGCGCTCCAGCAGCAGGGCCAGGCACCGCTCCACCGGGCCCTCGTCGAGGACGGTCCAGAAGCCCCGGCGGGCGCTGTGAGCGCGCAGCAGCGCCGGAGAGCGGACGGGAAGCAGGTCGCTGGCCTCGTTGCCGGCCACGACGAACTCGACGAGTCGCAGGGTCACCCGGCCAGGGTACGAAGGGCGCGCCCGTACAGTGGCGGGGTGCCGGACACCGAGACGTACGCCGACCTGCACGCCGACGCCACCGCGGTGCTGAGCCGCTGGGCGGCGACCAGCCCGGCGGCCGCCGCGAACCGGGACCGGACGCTGGCGCTGCTGGCGGCCGGTCCCGTGGCGCTGAGCCGGGCGCACCGGGCGGGGCACGTCACGGCCAGCGCGCTGGTGCTCGACCCCACGGGTGCGCGGGTGCTGCTCTGCCTGCACGGCCGGTTCCGCAAGTGGGTGCAGCTCGGCGGGCACTGCGAGCCGGGCGATCGGACCCTGGCGGCGGCCGCGCTGCGCGAGGCCACCGAGGAGTCCGGGATCGCCGGCCTGGTGGTCGATCCGGACCCGATCGACGTGGACATCCATCCGGTGGCCTGCCAGGGCGGCTCGCTGCACTACGACGTCCGGTTCGCCGTGCTGGCCCCGGCGGGGGCGACCGAGCGGGTCAGCGCGGAGTCCGAGGCGCTGGGCTGGTTCCCGCCGGACCGGCTGCCCGAGCCGCTGGCCGACGGGACCGTCCAACTGGTGGCGCCGGCGCTGGCCGCGCTGGCGCGGCGGGCGGCCGGCTGACCCGGCGCCCGCTCAGACCAGCCCCTCCTCGCCGCGCTCCTTGAGCTCGTCGACGACCTTCTTGACGTCCTGCGCACGGTCGCGCGGGCAGACCAGCAGGGCGTCCGGAGTGTCCACCACGATCAGGTCGTGCACGCCGATCGCGGCCACCAGCCGGCCGGACTGCGGCACCACCACCAGGCCGCTCGTGTCCCGCAGCAGGACACCGGGCTTGGCGTCGGCGCCCAGCACCACGTTGCCGGCGGCGTCGGCGGGAAGCACCTCGCCGAGGGTGTGGAAGTCGCCGACGTCGTTCCAGCCGAAGTCGCCCGGGACGGTCGCCACCCGGCCGGCCGTCGCCGCGCCCTCCATCACCGCGTAGTCGACGGAGATCTTCGGCAGGGTCGGCCAGACCGTGCCGAGGACGTCGTCCTGCTCCGGGGTGCCCCACGCCGCCGCGATCGCGGTGATCCCCGCGTGCAGGGCCGGCTGCTGCCGGGCCAGCTCGGCCAGGAACACGTCGACCCGCCAGACGAACATGCTCGCGTTCCAGAGGTGCCGGCCGGAACGCACGTAGCCCTCGGCCACCTCGGCGGCCGGCTTCTCCTTGAACTCGATCACCGGACGCAGCGGGCCGTCGCCCACCGGCTCGCCGGTCTCCAGGTAGCCGTAGCCGGTCTCGGGCCGGGTCGGGGTGATGCCCACGGTCATCAGCGAACCCTCCGCGGCCCCGCGGATCGCCTGCCGGACCACCTCGGCCCAGCGCGCCGGGTCACCGATCAGGTGGTCGGCGGCGAACGAGCCCATCACCGCCTCCGGCTCGCGTTCGGCGATCACCGCGGCGGCCAGCGCGATCGCCGCACAGGAGTCCCGCGGGGAGGGCTCGACGAGGATGTTCTCCTCCGGCACACCCGCCAGTTGCCGGGCCACCGCCGCGACGTGCGCGGCTCCGGTGACCACCAGTGTGCGCTCGGGTGTGGTCAGCGGCGACAGCCGGTCGACCGTCGCCTGGAGCAGCGAGGCCGGGGTGCCGGTCAGCGGGTGGAGGAACTTGGGATGGCCGGCACGGGACAGCGGCCACAACCTCGTGCCACTGCCCCCCGCCGGGATGACGGCGTAGAACATCAGCACATCATGCCCGAACTGCCGTGCTACGGGCCCGGTGTCGGGCGTACCCGCAGGTGACACTCAGGAACGCGCGCGGCTCCACGCGGCGATGTGCACCTCCGCGCTGGACTCCCAGGTGAACTCCTTGGCCCGGTCGAAACCGGCCTTGGCCAGGGACAGCCGGCGCTGCTCGTCGTCGAGCAGCGCGGTGAGGTCGGCGGCGATCTGGTCCGGGTCCTCGCTGGTGTAGGCCACGGCGTCGCCGCCCACCTCGGGCAGGGAGAGCCGCGGGGTGGTGAGCACCGGCGCCGCGCACGCCATCGCCTCCAGGATGGGCAGCCCGAAGCCCTCGCCGTAGGACGGGTAGGCGGCGACCAGGGCACCGCCGAGGAAGCCGGGCAGGTCGGCGTAGCGCAGGTAGCCCGGGCGCAGGAGCCGCAGGTGCGACGGCACCTCGGCCACGGCGCGGTCGATGTCGTCGTCGTGCCCCTGGCCGCCGGCGATGACCAGCGCCGGCGGGTTCTCCCGGTCGGCCACCGCGCGGGCCCAGCCGCGGATCAGGTTGGGTACGTTCTTGCGCGGCTCTTTGGCCCCGAGGAACGCGACGTAGCTGCTGCTGCCCAGCCCGAGGCGGGCCCGCACCCGGGCCTTCTCCTCCTCGCTCGGCGCGTGGAAGGCGGCCTGATCGACCCCGTGGTAGGCCACGTCGATCCGGGTCGGGTCGGCGTCCAGCAGGCGGATCAGCTCGTCCCGGGTGGCCTTGCTCGGCACGATCACCCGGTCGGCGCGGCGCAGCGAGGTCTTGATCGCGCTGCGGAAGAAGGTGCGGCGCGACTTGTCGTAGTGCTCCGGCTCGGTGAAGAAGGTCGCGTCGTGCACGGTGACCGTGACCGGGCAGCCGGCCCGCAGCGGGCAGGTGTAGAAGGGCGAGTGCAGCACCTCGGCGCCCACCTGCTGGGCCAGCAGCGGCAGGCCGGTCTGCTCCCACGCGAGCCGGGCCGGGCGGTGGGCGACGGCCGCCGGGGCGGGGATCACCTCGGCGCCGGGCAGCATGCGGGTGTAGCGCTCCAGGTCGGTGCGGAGGCTGACCACGGCCAGATCGACGCCGGAGCCGCAGACCCGGCCGAGGGCACCGAGCAGGCCGTCTACGTATCTACCGACGCCGCCACGGTCGGCGGGGACACTCGTGGCGTCGATGAGCACGCGGGGCGGGCGACCGGCGGTCACGGGGCGACTCCTCAGGCTGGCGCGTCTGTGGGGAACAACACTGTCGGCAAGCCTACGCCGGGCCGGGTGCCCGACGCTGACTGCGACCCGACGGTACGCCGACTTGTCGTTGTCATCGAGTACGCGTTGCGGGCGCGTATCGTTCGCGCCGATGGCCGACAACATTGCCCGGGTGTTCGCCGACGCGATCGCGACCGACCCGGCCCGCCCGCTGCTGACCTGGTACGACGACGCCACCGGCGAGCGCACCGAACTCTCCGGCGCGACGCTGGCGAACTGGGTGGCCAAGACGGCCAACCTGCTCGTCGACGAGGTCGCCCTCGCCCCCGGCGACACGGCCGCGGTGCTGCTGCCGCCGCACTGGCAGACCGCCGCCGTGCTGCTCGGCTGCTGGTCGGCGAAGCTGACCCTGGCCGGGGCGCCGGGCCACGTGGACGTGCTCTTCGCCACCGCCGGCCGGGCCGACGAGGCGGGCGACTGGCCGGCCGGTGAGCGCTACGCGCTGGCCCTGGACCCGTTCGCGCTGCCCATGCGGGAGGTGCCGGCCGGCTTCGCCGACTTCGTCCCGGCGGTACGCGGGCACGGCGACCACTTCACCCCGTACCCCGGGGGTGGCGAGGAGGACGCGGCCCTGCTGGCCCGCGCGGAGGCCCGGGCCACGGAGCTGTGCCTGGCCCCCGGCGACCGGCTGCTGGTCGACGTGACCCGGCACCCCGACCCGGTCGACTGGCTGCTGGCGCCGCTCACGGCCGGTGCCACCCTGGTGGCCTGCGCCAACCTGGACCCGGGCCGCCTCGACGCCCGCACCGCGACGGAGAAGGTGACCCGGGCCCTGACCTGACCCGGGTCAGGCGGGGGTCGGGTGGTCCGAGTCGGCGCGGCGCTGGGCGAAGGCGGCGAAGGCGGTCAGCGACTCCGGGTTGGCCAGGGCGCCCTTGGCCGCCGCGCGGTCCACCGGGGTGCCGGTGAGGATCTTCTTGACCGGCACCTCCAGCTTCTTCGCCGACAGGGTGCGCGGGACGGCACGGACCTGGTGGATCTCGTCGGGGACGTGCCGCGGCGACAGCGCGGTCCGCAGCTCCCGGCAGATCTTGCGCCGCAGGTCGTCGTCCAGCTCCAGGCCCTCGGCGAGCACCACGAAGAGCAGCAGCTGCCCGGCGCCGCCCTCGTCGTCCTCCAGGTGCACCACGACGGAGTCGACCACCTCGTCGAGCCCCTCGACCACCGAGTAGAACTCGGCCGTGCCGAGCCGGACGCCGCCCCGGTTGAGGGTGGCGTCGGAACGGCCGGTGATCACGCAGCCGCCGCGCTCGTTGACGGTGATCCAGTCACCGTGCCGCCAGACGCCCGGGTAGACCTCGAAGTACGCCTCCCGGTAGCGGGAGCCGTCGGTGTCGTTCCAGAACCCGACCGGCATGCTCGGCATCGGCTCGGTGATCACCAGCTCACCGAGCTGGCCGATCACCGGCGTGCCGTCGGCCGAGCGGGCCTCCACCTTCGCGCCGAGCGCCCGGCAGGTGATCTCCCCGGCGTGCACCGGCAGCAGCGGCACGCCGCCGACGAAGCCGGTGCAGACGTCCGTGCCGCCGGAGAGCGACTGGAGCTGGAGGCGGTCGCCGACGTTCTCGTAGACCCAGGTGAAGCCCTCGGCGGGCAGCGGGGCGCCGGTCGAGCCGAGCCCGCGCAGCGCGGACGGGTCGGCGATCTCCTTCGGGACCAGCCCGGCCTTGCGGCAGGCCAGCAGGAACGGCGCCGAGGTGCCGAAGTAGGTGGTGCCGGTCTCCGCCGCCAGGCGCCAGAGCGCGCCCAGGTCGGGGTGGCCCGGGTTGCCGTCGAAGAGCACGATCGCCGTACCCACCGCCGGCCCGGAGACCAGGAAGTTCCACATCATCCAGCCGGTGGTGGTGAACCAGAAGAACCGGTCGGCCGGGCCCAGGTCGTGGTGCAGGGCCAGCATCTTGAGGTGCTCCAGCAGGATGCCGCCGTGGCCGTGCACGATCGGCTTGGGCAGGCCGGTGGTGCCGGAGGAGTAGAGCACGTAGAGCGGGTGGTCGAACGCCACCGGCGTGAAGGCCAGCGGCTCGTCGGTCTCCGCCGCGAGCTCCGCCCAGGACAGGGCGCCCTCGGGGGCCTCGCCGGCGGGGTCGAGGTACGCGATGCCGACGGTGTGCCGCAGCGACGGCAGGGCGGCCCGGATGGCGGCCACCTCGGCGCGGCGGTCGACCGGCTTGTCGCCGTAGCGGTAGCCGTCGACCGCCACCAGCACCGTGGGCTCGATCTGCCGCCAGCGGTCGGTCACGCTGCGCGTGCCGAACTCGGGCGCGCAGGAGGAGAAGATCGCGCCGACGCTGGCGGTGGCCAGCAGCAGGACATAGGTCTCCGGGATGTTCGGCGCGTACGCCGCCACCCGGTCGCCCTGCCCCACGCCGAGCCGGCGCAGGCCGGTCGCCACCCGGCGGACCTGGTCGCGCAACTGCGCGGCGGTCAGAGTCTCCGGCGTACGGGTCTGCCCGTGCGCGATCACCACCGGGTCGTCTTCGCCGAGGCCGGGCATCCGCAGCACGTTCTCGGCGTAGTTGAGGGTGGCGCCGGGGAACCAGCGGGTGCCCGGCATGGTCCGGTCGGTGAGCGTGGCGGTCGGCGGGGTGTGCGCCACCACGCCGAAGTAGTCCCAGATCGACTGCCAGAAGGCGGTCAGGTCGGTCACCGACCACTGCCACAGCGCGTCGTAGTCGGCGAACTCCAGCCCCCGGTGCTCGGCCAGCCAGCGCAGGTAGTCGCCGATCCGGGACCGCTCACGCACGTCGGCCGGCGGCGTCCACAGCACGTCACCCACTGTTCCACCCTCCCTGAGGCCCGTCACGACACTGTGCATGGGCCGTGGCGCCATCTTGCCCTACCTCGCGAGGCCATTCTCCGCACCGGGTGCCGGTGACGGGGCGTGGCCGGCCCACACGCCCTGGCCACGGGGTGTGTGGGCCGGCCCCGGTCAGCCGGCCCGGTGGGCCTGGATCGCCCGGCGGCGGGCCAGCCGGTGGGCCCGGCGGATCTCCGCCTCCCGGTAGCGCCGCTCGTCCTCCGGGGTCTCCGGCAGCACCGGCCGGACCGGCCGCGGCGCACCGCCCACGTCGACGCCCACGAAGACCAGGTACGCCGTGGCGACCCGGACCGGCTCGTCCTCGGCCGAGTCCCAGCGCTCCGCGACCACCCGCACCCCGACCTCCATGGAGGTGTTGCCGGTCCAGTTGACCTGGGCGTGCGCATGCACCAGATCGCCCACACGGACCGGCTCGGAGAAGACGATCTCGTCGATCGAGGCGGTCACCGCGGTGCCGCCGCTGTGCCGGGCCGCCGCCGCGCCGGCCACGTCGTCGACGAACTTCATCAGTACCCCACCGTGCACGGTCCCGTACAGATTGACATCGACAGCGGTCATGATGCGACTCAGCGTGACGCGCGAGTACGAGGTCGGCTTGCCCGGCGGGGCGGAGGGGTGATCTGTCATGCCGAAAACGGTACGGTGCGCGGATGCGACATCTCTGGAGCTTCCTCGCCGGGTTGGTGGTGGCGCCCGTCACCTGGGCGCTCGTCACGCTCGGTCAGGACGGATCTGGGCGCACCGTCCACCGCTGGGTCGAGATCGGTACGTACAGCACCCCCAACCTGATCGAGCCGGCCGTCTACCTGGGCGTCGCCGGCATCCTGCTCGGCCTGCTCGGCACGCTGCGCTTCTCGCCGATCGGCCCGGCCGTGGCCGGTCTGCTGCTCGTGGTCCCGTACCTCGGGCTGTTCGTCGCGCCCTTCACCGTGCGGGACCGGGTCCCCGAGAGCTGGAAGATGCTCGGGGACCCGCTGCCGCTGCGCCAGCCCCTGGAGAACGGCACGCTGTTCCTCATCGGCATGCTGCTGCTGATGGCCGTGTTCAGCGGCCAGCGTTGGCGGCACCGGCCGGGCGGCCCGGCCGAGGCGGGGCTGACCCCGGCCGACTCGCCGGCCGAGCACACCCCCTCGCTCGGCGACTGGCCTCCGGCGGACCCGAAGCGGGACCAGACGAAGGACGGCGACACGGCCCCGCTCACGCTGGCGTATCCCGACACCCCCACCGAACCCCTGCCCCGCCGCACCGGCGGCGAGTCGCCGTGGTCCGCGCCCCCGCGCGCGACCACCCGGCCGGAGGGCACCACCGAGATCCGTTGACGACCGCGGGGCAGGCCGCCGGCTACACGGTTTCCGAGCAGGTCTGCACGACCTGCACCTACCGGTCGAACAACCTGATCGCCGAGTGGCCGCAGGGCCCGGCCGA